>CASFSH010000192.1 GCA_949297205.1 uncultured Bacillota bacterium
GATGATTCTTACCGCTATGGTTTTGTATGTTGTTTTTTAAACAGCATATTCTTAAGCGGAATAGAAAAACCGGAACAGTATTCACAAAAACAAATTGACGCAATACTTGATGAAATACGCCCCACAGAGGATGATACAGAAAAAGTTTCACCTGTTTCCGATCCGAATATTATATTTATTCAGCTGGAATCCTTTATTGACCCATATCTCATATCGGGTGCAAGATACAGTGAAGACCCTGTTCCCAATTTCCGTTCTTTAAAGGAAAATTACTCTTCAGGTAAATTTAACGTATCGGTATACGGCGGCGGAACGGCAAATACCGAATTTGAAGTCCTCACAGGAATGAATATAAACCATTTCGGCATCGGGGAATATCCATATGAAACAATACTTCAAAATCAGGCTGCGGAAACCATTGCATACACTCTGAAAAAATACGGATATTCAACCCATGCACTGCACAATCACACCGGAACTTTCTACGACCGTCACAAAGTCTACAAAAATCTCGGTTTTGATACCTTTATTCCTGCAGAATATATGGACAACATTGAATATAACCGTCTTGGATGGGAAAAAAGCAACGCCTTTACAAAATATGCTTTTGAATCTCTTGAAAGTACAAAAAACAGGGATTTCCTCTTTATAGTAACTTCACAGTGTCATGGAAAATATCCTCAGGATACCGACATTGATTACGAAATCAAAGTAACAGGCAATGACGCAATTATGAACATTAAACCCGATCTTGAGTATTATGTCAATGAGCTTCATGATGAAGATCAATGGCTGCAGTCATTCCTTGATGAGCTTGAAAATTATGATGAGCCGGTAATGGTTGTTATGTATGGTGACCATATGCCGTCACTGAATTTCCCCGAAGATATGCTTGAAACGGAAGAAATATATCAGACCGAATATGTTATTTGGACTAACTACAGCCTGCCCAAATCGGATATTGAATTAAATTCTTACGAATTATCCGCATACACTCTCGGTATGCTGGGAATACATGACGGTGTTATGACACAGCTTCATCAATTTAAATACAAAAACGGCGCAGAATGTTCAAGCGAAGAAAAAATACTTCAATATGATATGCTTTACGGAAACCATTATGTGTACAATAACATAAACTATACACGCTGCTTTCCTACCGACATGAAGCTGGGAATTGAAGAAATACGCATTAATGACGTAAAACTCGGCTCAAAAACCGCAAAAATTAACGGGTCCGGATTTACTCCGTCAAGTGTTGTTTACGTGGATTCAAATTCATGTAAAACTCAATACATCAGTCCAAATCAGCTTTCCATAGATATTGACGACTGCAAAAATTACACAAGTATAACAGTCGCACAAAGAACTGCGGAATTTGTTGTTTTGGGAAGATCGGAACCATATAATAATCCAAAAAAAAACAAATAAATACAAAAGGGGCGCTGCATCAAATCAGCGTCCCTTAGCATTACTATTCTTCTTCTGTTAAAATTCCTGCCATAACTTCATAGCAATCGGGAAATTTCTTTTTCAGATTTATCGGCTTCATTGAGTGATCGCAAAAAGCATGAGTTGTCCAGCCGATATTTAACAATTCATTATCCGATTCTCTGTACACTTCATATTTAAAAATACATCTGACAACGGTAAGCTTTATAAGTGTGGTTTTAATAAGTACGGTATCGCCGTAAACAGCGGGTTTTATATACCTTGAGCGGGTTTCTGCAAGTGGAAGATACAGTCCCTTCTGTTCCATATCGTAATATCTGACTCCCGCTGCGGTGACAAATTCGTCTCTCGCCACTTCAAACCACGGATAATACCTTGAATGATGTACAATTCCCATTCTGTCCGTTTCACAATATCTTACCACTATCTTTGTAATGCTTTCTTTCTGCATCTGTTATATAATCCTTTCATGTATAATTTTTCCTGTTGTGTAGAATAATAATCCTTAGCATACTGCTTTATTCAAACAGCATACGGAGGATATTTATGTTAAAAATCAGACTTCTTTTTATCGCCGCTTTATTATGGATTGACGGCATAACAATATTTCTTTTGAATCTGCCTCTGAAATTATATCCAAAGCTGTCTCTTTGCAGCAAAATCATTGTTGCCGCCGGCAGAATACTTGAAAAAAAACTAAATTCTTTCAAGTGCAGAGAGCAAAAATATTTACTTCTTTTCTTCACTCTCCTCGGAACTGACTGCCATAATAACCTCTAATGCACGTCTTTCATCTGCTTTTGTTACGGTAACGGTAACATTTTTATACTTAAACTCGTCTTTTGCCTCAGGTACTTTTTCAAGCATTTCCATAACCCAGCCTCCGACAGTAGAACTTTCCGATTCAATTTCAATACCTGTAAGATTGGATATTTTATCAATTGCGGCATTACAGGATATTTTAAAACATCCCTTTGCCAATCTGACGCAGTCTATAACAACCTCGTCATATTCATCCCATATTTCTCCAACCAATTTCTCTATAACGTCTTCAAGAGTAACTATACCCTCTGTACCGCCGTATTCATCGGTTACTATTGCAAGATGTGTTTTCTTTTTCTGCAGCAGAGTAAGAAGATTTGATATTTTCATATTTCCCGCCACATATACAACAGGTTTTATAACCTCATCAATGGGTTTATTTTCCTCTATTACCGAATAACTGAAATCCTTTTGGTGTATGACGCCTATAATATTATCCACAGTTTCCTTATATACCGGTATTCTTGAAAACCTTGTTTCTTTAAATATTTTGTTTATCTCTTCAACCGGCATTTCATGATCAACCGCTATAATATCAACTCTCGGAATCAGAATATCATCAACGTTAAGATCATAAAATTCAATAGCGCTTGTAAGAAGTTCACCCTCATTTTTATCTATACCGCCGTCTGCCTGAGCTTCCTTTACCATTGTAAGAAGCTCATCGTCGGTAATTAAATTATCACTTTTTATTCCTATTAATTTTGCCAGTGCACTTTTAAGCTTTACAAAAAAGAGTGTAACCGGTGTAAGCACGACGCATATAGCGTATATATACGGCGCTGAAAATATCGCAAATTTTTCCGGCATCTCTTTTGCTATTCCCTTAGGCGTTATCTCTCCGAAAATAAGTATTACAACAGTCATTACAACAGTAGATACAGCAACTCCGTTATTTTTAAGCAATTCCACAAACAAAGCCGTCGCTATTGATGTAGACATGATATTTACTATATTGTTTCCCACAAGAATACTTGATAAAAGTTTATCATATTCATCATACAGCTTAAGAGCCGTCTGTGCTCTCTTATTTGAATCTTTTGCCATATTTTTTAATTTTATCCTGTTTGCTGCCGAAAAAGCGGTTTCGGTGGCACTGAAGTAACCCGACATGAGAATAAGAACTATTAGCCCTGCAATAGATGCATACATTTAAAAATCATACCTCCGAATATAATCAATAACCGATAATTGACTGTAAATTTATTTTATATGTAAACTGTATTCATATAAAAATATATCAATCATCTTTTTAAATTTTTTTGCAAAAAAGCAACAAAAGCCACACCATCACGATGCAGCCTTTAATATTCAATTATGCCTGTTGTTCCAAAAAGTTATTTATATCTTCCACAAGCTTATCTGCATCGGCACCGTGTACCATACAAGCCTGTTCGATACTTTCTCCGCTTGCTGACGGGCATCCCACGCAATGCATTCCTATATCAAGGAAAAACTGCGCCGTTGCCGTATTCATTTTCAATACGTCCATAATAATAGTATCTTTTGTTACCTTCATATTATATCATTCCTTTCAAAATCGCGGTCCCCGACATACAAGCCGTATAAGCACCGTAAAACACATGACTTAATCATATATTAAAGGATAGACGTACTGACAATAATTTTTTGCAAAATGTATGAACAATATCTGTTATCTTACAGACAAGCATTTGCGTATTTTCATCATATCGGGGTGTAAAAGAAACAAATACGGGTAAAAGTTTCTTTGATATGATACGAAAAAGACTCCTCCACAAAACACGTCAATCATTCCCACCGCATCATTTTACCGTCAATACGGCAATCCTTTTTATATTATATCACATTATTTATAAATAATCAAGATATAGATTGTAAATAAATTTTTTCAAATTCAGCTTCATTAAGTGTTTCTTTATCAAGCAGTTCTTGTGTTACCGCTTCCAAAACGTTGATATTCTCACGAATAAGCTGTTTTGTTTTTTCATACAGTTCCGATATTATCCTCTGAACTTCATCATCAATCTCAGCTGCATATTTTTCCGAATAATTTCTGGCATGACCGTAATCTCTGCCCAGGAAAACCTCTTCCTCGTTGTCATAGCATACAAGTCCGAGTTTTTCACTCATTCCGTATCTTGTTACCATTGCACGAGCCACATTGGTTGCCTGTTTAATATCGTTTGAAGCTCCTGTGCTTATATCATCAAGGACAATTTCCTCCGCAGCCCTGCCGCCCAGGGATTTTATTATATCATTCAGCATCTCGCCCTTAGAAGAATAGAATACATCTTCTTTCGGAGTATACATTGTATATCCTCCCGCTCTTCCTCGTGGAATTATTGATACCTGGTGTATCTTTTCTTCATTGTCAATAAGCTTTGACACTATGGCGTGTCCCGCTTCATGGTATGCTGTCAGCTTTCTTTCCTTTTCGGTTATCTTTTTGGATTTTTTCTGTGCACCCATCATAACCTTAAGGTTTGCGTCTTCAATATCCGCAGAATCTATCTTTGTCTTGTTTCTTCTTGCTGCAAATATTGCCGCTTCATTCATAAGATTTTCAAGGTCAGCACCGGTATATCCCGATGTTACTTTTGCTATTCTTGCAAGGTCCACATCCTCCGCAAGGGGCTTTTTCCTTGAATGTACCTTTAAAATTTCCTCTCTGCCCAGTACATCGGGAGCGTCAACCACTATCTGTCTGTCAAAACGTCCCGGTCTTAAAAGTGCAGGGTCCAAAATATCCGGCCTGTTGGTTGCCGCCATCATTATAATGCCTTCGTTTGTACCGAAACCGTCCATTTCAACCAGCAGCTGATTTAATGTCTGTTCTCTTTCATCATGTCCGCCGCCCATTCCGGCGCCTCTTTTTCTGCCCACAGCGTCAATTTCATCTATAAATATAATACACGGCTTATTTTTCTTCGCCTGTTCAAACAAATCCCTAACTCTCGACGCGCCTACACCTACATATAATTCCACAAAATCCGAACCGCTTATGGAGAAAAACGGAACTCCCGCTTCTCCCGCAACCGCTCTTGCAAGCAGCGTTTTTCCCGTTCCGGGAGAACCCACAAGCAAAACGCCTTTAGGTATTCTTGCACCTAAATCTATAAACTTTTTGGGATTTTTCAGAAATTCAACAATTTCCTGCAATTCTTCCTTTTCTTCAACCGCACCGGCAACGTCTTCAAATCTTGTTTTCTTTGTGTCGGGTGCGATCATTTTCGCTCTGTTCTTTGTAAATCCCGCACCTCTGCCTGCGGAATTAGCAAAGAAAAACATTATAATTACAATCAAAAGTATAATGCTTATTGCCGGTGTTATTATGCTCATCCATGAAATTTTGGGTTCGCATACCGTAACTGTAAGCAAGCCGTTCTGTGACTGGGAATTGATCTGCTCTCCCACATCATTGTAAAGCACATCAACCGACGGTATTCGCACCGTTATCTCTCTTTGGCTGATATTCGTTTGGGTTTCGTCCGTTTTCAAAACCGCCGTAATCTCATCATCACAAAGATCAATTCTTTCAATATCTTCATTTTTTATAAGATTTATAAAGTCGGAATATGCCACTGTATTTCTCTGATTTATCATGCCGGCAAACATAATATACATTATTAATATAATCACAGCCACAAATATCCACGATCCTATATTTCTTGCTTTCTTTTGCATTTAATCTTTTCTCCTCTCCGTAATCTGAGCAGACATAAGTACATCTCCCTGCAAAAATCTTCTGTCCGCTCTTATGCCGGTTACCCAGATAATGCTGTTTTTGTCGGTAAGCAGCGCAATATTATCTCTTTCACCGGCAGGTATCTTCATATCACAGAATAAATCGGACAGCTTTTTTCTTCCCGTCATACCCACCGGAAAGAAATAATCCCCCCTCCGCCGATTGCGGATATACAATTTATCCTCTTTATTAATGTAAAAATAAATTTTATTTTTGCAGCTTTTATCAATACTTTTTTCCTCTTTAATTATTATTTCACGATCTGTTCCCGGAATTTTCACTGCCTTTTCCATATCAACAGGTATTTCATATTCCTCTTTATTATTATAGGTTTTTATAAAATACAAACCGTTATACTCTATTCTTGCCGAAATGCCTCCCGGAAGATTTACCGTCTTTGAAGTTTTTCCCCGGCTGATCGGTTCAATTATCATATCAACATAATCTACAGACAAATTCTGCGAGGATTTAGCAAAGTTTTCATAATGCATCTGTATTATCAGTCTTATTATTGCAATATGTTCTTTTAAAAGTTTTTCGGTGTCAAGTTTTCCCTCATTACAGATTTTTTCATACGCATCTTTTGCATACTCTGTCATAAAATTAAGAGAATCCTTAAAAATTACCCCGTTATCTGTTACCGTATTGATAAAATTTTCGTTAATCATACCTATTTTGGGAATAATAATATTTCTTATTTTATTTCTGGTATAATCATTTTCAAAATTTGTTCTGTCGCTTACATAGCTTAAATGATTAACATTACAGTATTTTTCAATCATATCCTTTGTAAGATCAAGAACAGGTCTTATTATTCCCCCTTCTCTTGAATAGGGTATTCCGCACAGACCGGCT
>CASFSH010000193.1 GCA_949297205.1 uncultured Bacillota bacterium
TATTTTGCTCCCAAAATATTTATTTCAGCAGACTTTATCAATGCGAACTGTGTAAAATCTTCGATTTTACATGAAAAATTTTGACAATAGTCATAATTTTTCTAAATGCGATTGAAAATCGCATTTATTCAGTGAGCATTAAATAAGAAAAAAATTTATATTTTTTTGCCTAAATACAGATAATAGTTAATATTTTAAGATATTACATTCTGTTAAATTTACTTGTGTAATAGTAAAATATGAATAAAGGCAGGTGTTAATGTTTTGAACTATAAGTTATTGGGTGAAAAGATAAGGGAACAAAGAAAGAATAAAAATTATACTCTTGAACAGTTAGCGGAGAAATTGGGCGTTTCTACTACCTTTATAGGTCAGATCGAAAGAGCAAAGGGAAAACCATCTCTTGAAACTGTTGTTAAAATAGCCAATGTTCTGGGAGTGTCTGTGGATTACCTTATTTTTGGGGATTTAGGCAATGAGGCAAGTGACGTATATTTTATTGAACAGGTCAAATCATTGACACAGGATTTTGAGTCCAAACAAAAGCAGCTTGTATTAAAGAGTATTGAAACACTTAAGGAATTTAAGTAATGCTAACATAAGTTTTAATTTTTTATTTCTATTTGCTTATAATTACATAAATATATAAGGAGTGTACTTTTAACAGGTAATTTTTATTTTGAAATAAATAAAATGGTATAAAAAATAATCTCTTTATTGGTTAAAATAAGAGATTATTCTTTTACGTATTTAACAATATCTTCAACATTGCAATCAAGTATTTCGCATAAATCGTTAATGGTAACGGTTGTTATTGGTTTATTATGCTTTAATCTATCCAATAAACTTCTGCTGACATTGTATGTCTTTATAAGCTTATAGGTTGATAAATTTTTGGCTTTTAAAGTTTTATAAAATGGATCATAATTAATCATGGCTTTAATCCTTATATGTTATTAAATATACTGTTATTATAATCTATACTATAATTATTGACAATTATCTATAAATAGAGTACAATATTTAATAATAACCGGATTAATTTATTAAAAATAGCAGTTGGGAAGTATGGACATTGTATTATATGAAATGTTATAGAGTTGAACAAAAGGAAGTGCTGATATTTATGTTTAAAGTACGAATATGTGGGTGCAGAAACTTTTTTGACTATAACCTGTTAAAAGAAAAATGTTTATTCTATCTGAAAGATAAATTGCCTGATGTGGTTATATATTCCGGCGGCGGTAACGGTGCCGACAGCCTCGGTGAACGCTTCGCAAAGGAAATGGGGCTTGAATTGGTTGTATATAAACCCAATTGGGACGCGGACGGAAAATCCGCAGGACCTAAGAATAATGAAAAAATTGTACGGGAGGTTGACGCTGCTATCTGCTTTTGGGACGGAAAATCAAAAGGGACAAAGCATACTATAGATTTTTGTAAAATGTACGATAAACCCTGCAGAATAGTAAAAATATAATTTTTGTCTGTTCACAGGGGTTGTACCGTTTTCAAAACGGCATATATAATCAGCTTTTATGCAAAAAAATACCCGTTTCGGAAAGAGGGCGAAAATTTAAACCGCAATTTCCGCACCCCCAAATGTGAAAAAATTTGTGCTAATCGGACTGATCAATATAATTTCTCATTTTCTGCAGGGCAGATTTTTCTATTCTTGAAATCTGAACCTGAGATACGCCAATAATCTGAGCAATTTTGCTTTGGGTTTTCCCTGCAAAGTACCTCATTATAATAATTTTTCGTTCCCTTTCGTCAAGAAGTTCCAGCGCTTTGCTTATAACAACTTTATTTATTATTTTGTCCTCCTCACATATACCGGTTATTTTGTCCATTAATTCTCTTTCGTCATCATCACAGGACTTATTCTGACGGTATATGGATTCGGGTGCCGCGGTTGCATCCATAGCGGTAATAATTTCTTCGGTATTAAGACCGCATTGGGCGGATATTTCGGCAATGGTGGGATCACGGTTAAGATTTTGAGACAGTTTTTCCTGTGCACGCCTGATTTTCATGGCATTGGTTTTATGTACGCGGCTTACTTTTATTATACCGTCATCTCTGATAAATCGCTTCAGTTCTCCCAAAATCATAGGTACTGCATAGGTGGAAAATTTCACTCCGAATTCTCCGTCAAATTTCCTTATGGCTTTAATAAGGCCGATAGATCCGATTTGAACGAGCTCGTCCATATCATAGCCTCTGTTGTAAAATCTCTTTGCCAAGCCTATAACAAGTCCCATGTTGTTTTCCACCAGCTGATTTTCCGCGCTATGTTCGCCTGAGCGTATTTTTTCTAATAATATTGCATTATCAATCATTTTTTTATGACCTTTTTCATTTTTACCGATGTGCCTGCGCCCAATGTGCTTTTTACTTCGATTTTGTCCATAAAGCTTTCCATAATGGTAAAGCCAAGTCCTGAGCGTTCCAGTTCGGGTTTGCCTGTATACAGAGGTTCCATTGCCTTTGAAATATCGGGTATTCCGCAGCCCTTATCGGTTATTGTAAATTCTACGGTGTTTCCGTCTATTTTTCCGTCCATGCGTATCATTCCCACACTGTCCTCATAACCGTGTATTATAGCGTTTGTCACCGCTTCGGATACAGCAGTTTTTATTTCGGATATTTCTTCGCAGGTGGGATCAAGGGGCATCACAAAAGCGGCAGCTGCCATTCTTGCCAGATTTTCATTGCAGGATTTGTTAACAAATTCCAGTTTTATTATATTTTCCATTATTTTCTTCATTCCTTTCCATCAGCAATTAATATTATTTATATTTTCTGCAATGATTCGTCCAATGTGTCGCATATGCAAATCAATTTATCAATTCCTGACATTTCGATTATCCTTCGTGCTTGTTTTTTTACTCCGTAAATAACAACCTTTCCTCCGAGGATTTTTGTGATTTTATATCTTCCCATAATGACGCCTATGCCGGAGCTGTCCATAAAATCCACCTTCGAGAAATTAAAAATTACGTTAATGGCATTGCTGCTCTTTATTTTTGCATCAACCGCCTTTCTGAGTTCGGTTGCGGCATGATGATCCAGATCCTCTTTAATATTTACAATTATTGTTCGTTTTTCGCCTATCAGTTTCAGATCCATTGTTCATTCCTCCTTAGTATTGTAAAAATATCAATATGTCAAGTAATAAATTTACTAAATTCTTTATTCTGCATATAATAAAAAAACCCTTTGTCGAAAAATGGCAACAATGTCTGCTGTTTCGACACAAAGGGTTACAATATATTTTATATTAACGGTAAAACCGTAAAAAACAAAAAAAGAGAGAAAAAAAATCAGCATTTTCCCTCTTTAAAAATAAAATTTCCGTATTAAAAATTAAAATATTCTTTTGCGTTTTTGTAGCTTATGCCTTCAACAATTGTTTTTAAAGCGTCATAATCTTCGGGGTATTCGCCGTTTTCTACCCATGAGCCTATAAGGTTGCACATAATTCTTCTGAAATATTCGTGTCGGGGGTAAGAAACAAAACTTCTGCTGTCGGTAAGCATACCTATAAATTTACCTAAAATTCCCAAATTTGCAAGGGCTTTCATCTGAGCTTCCATTCCGTCACGCTGGTCGTTGAACCACCAACCCGAACCAAGCTGTATCTTTGCGGCGGTAGGAGCTTTTTGGAAATTTCCCAGCATTGTTGCAAGTACATAATTGTCTTTGGGATTTAATGAATAGAGAATTGTTTTGGGAAGCAAATCTTCCTTTTCAAGACTGTCAAGAAGCTTTGACAGATTTTGTGCGACAGGGTAATCGTGAACCGAGTCAAAGCCGGTATCGGGACCTAATTTGTTATACATATTTGTATTGTTGTTTCTTATTGCTCCCATGTGGATTTGAAGAGTCCAGCTGCGGCGGGCATATTCCTTTGCACAATGTCTTATAACGGCGGTTTTGTAAATATCTTCTTCTTCGGAGGTTAATTGTCCGCCTTTCATTTTCTTTGCAAAAACTGCCGACGCGTCACCCTCTGCATATGGTACATATTCCACACCGTGATCGGACAGCTTACAGCCTGCCTGTGCAAAGTATTCTATTCTTGATGTGAGCCAGTTCAAAAGTTCATCAAAGGTTGTAACTCCGATATTCTTTATGTAATCAATAAAAGGTTCTTTGCCGATTTCAACACATTTATCCGGTCTGAAAGTTGGCAGTACCTTTGTGGAAAAGCCCTTTAATTCTTTGTGATATTTCAGGTCGTCGGCAGGGTCGTCTGTTGTGCATACAACCTCAACATTTGATTTTTTTATAAGCGCCTGTGCCCTGAAATCCTCCGTTGCCAGCAGCTCGTTGCATTTATCCCAGATTTGTTTGCAGGTTTTTTCATTTAAAACGTCTTCGATTCCGAAATATCTTAAAAGTTCAAGATGCGTCCAGTGATAAAGAGGATTGCCGATAAGGAGAGGAAGAGTGCGGGCAAACATCATGAATTTTTCGTAATCGTCGCCATCTCCCGTTATGTATTTTTCCTCAATTCCGTTTGATCGCATCTGACGCCATTTATAATGATCGCCGCCCAGAAAAAGGTCATATGCATTTTTAAATTGATAATTTTCCGCAATCTGTTTAGGACTCAAATGACAGTGATAATCAATAATCGGTAAATTTTCTGCATATTCATGAAACAGTTTTTTTGCCGTTTCGTTGTGAAGCATAAAATCATTTGTAATAAATTTCATAATAATTGTTCCTTTCTTAGAATGTTAAATTAAATCAGAGTAATTCCGTCTGTTATTTCGGTATATCTTTAACATATTTCTTATTATAATATAATAAATTTAAAAAGTAAACATAATTTACAAAAGAAAGAAAAATTTTTATGTAGTTTGTATTTTGACAGCAAATATTTAATGATTATTGTACTATAATTATAAAAAACTATTGATTTTAAATAATGTCTTTGATATAATAACAAAGAAAGGAGGAATTACGTTGTTTGGAATAGCTTCAAATGAAATATTCTGGATTGCAGCAATTATAATTTTTTCTGTGGCGGAAGCGGCAACGTCCGGACTTGTCAGCATATGGTTTGCCGGAGGCGCTCTTGCAGGGTTAATTGCGGCAATGCTCAATGCTGACATATGGGTACAGACAACGGTCTTTTTTGCGGTGTCGATAATTTTGCTCATAGCATTAAGGGGCATTGCAGTCAACAGTTTTAAAAACAGAAGTTCAAAAACCGATATTGACAGGATAATAGGACAACATATTACGGTAGAAGATGTTGAAGAAAACAATACTGACGCAATAGCCAGAATAAATGATGTTGAATGGAAAATAAGAAGTAATGACGGAAGCCGGCTGGAAAAGGGTGAAGTTGTTAAAGTTGAGAAAATTGACGGAGTTAGGCTTATTGTGAGTAAATAGTTATGATTTACAAAGCACATAGGGAAATGGAGGATATTTATGGAAATTATTTTTATTTTGTTGGTATTAATTCTGATTATTATAATAGCAAATATTAAGATTGTGCCTCAGGCATATGCATATATAATTGAAAGATTCGGCGGTTACAGTGCAACATGGAAAGTTGGACTGCACGTTAAAATCCCGTTTGTTGAAAAAATTGCAAAGAAAGTAAATCTGAAAGAACAGGTTGTGGATTTCCCTCCTCAGCCGGTTATAACAGAGGATAATGTTACAATGCAGATAGATACAGTTGTTTATTTTCAGATTACCGATCCCAAGCTGTATGCGTACGGTGTTGAACGTCCTATGATGGCTATTGAAAATCTGACGGCAACAACACTCAGAAACATAATAGGTGATTTGGAACTGGACGAAACACTTACATCAAGAGATACCGTAAACACAAAGATGAGAGCAATTCTTGATGAAGCAACAGATCCATGGGGTATTAAAATCAACAGAGTTGAGCTTAAAAATATTATTCCTCCACGTGAAATTCAGGATGCTATGGAAAAGCAGATGAAGGCTGAACGTGAAAGAAGAGAAAGCATATTAAAAGCCGAAGGTGAGAAAAAATCATCTATTCTTATGGCAGAGGGTGAAAAGGAATCTGCAATTTTAAGAGCGGAAGCAAAGAAACAGGCCGCAATTAAAGAAGCGGAAGGTCAGGCAGAAGCAATTCTTACCGTACAGACTGCCATTGCAGAGGGTATCAAAAAGATTAATGAAGCAAACCCGGGCGATTCATATGTTGCATTAAAGGCGCTTGAGAGTTTTGAAAAGGCCGCTGACGGAAAAGCCACAAAGATAATTATACCGTCACAGATACAGGGACTTGCAGGAATGGCAACATCCATAAAAGAGCTTGTATCGGAGGAAAAGAGCAAGTAATAAAATAATAAAATCGAGGCTGTTGCAAGACTCAACAAGTTTGCAACAGCCTCGCGGGGCTTTAGAAAAATAGTGCAGAACGGACGAAACGAAGGGGCGCAGCCCCCTTGCCCGAAGGCGTACGGGGGTACGTCGAGTGGTGAGTTTCGTTCGTAA
>CASFSH010000194.1 GCA_949297205.1 uncultured Bacillota bacterium
CAGGAGGCGAGGCACTTGGAATGGTGGTTATAGCGGCGTTCTATAACGATGATAGACTGGTTGACACCCAGATACAGGATTTAACGGTTGGCGCGCAGGAAAAAAAGGAACAAAAGATTGAATTTAATGTTCCCGATAGTCAAATAACATCGTCAAAGCTGTTTATTTGGAATTCTCTCGATAAATTGCTGCCTTATGACGAGGCACGGTTTATTCCTTATTCGGCAGAGTAAGTTTAGGAGAAAAGACTATGAAGTTTTTAGGTACAGGCGCGGCAGAGGGGATTCCAAATCCCTTCTGCAATTGCCGGGTATGCCAGAATGCGCGCGAGAAAAAAGGTAATGAAATACGAACACGCTCGTCATTTATGCTGAATGATAAAGTTATTATTGATATGGGAGCGGATTATTTTGCGCAATCTGTTATGTGCGGAGTTTCGTTTGCAAATATTGAACATATTTTGTTTACACATACTCATGACGACCACTTTAATTATACGTTTTTCTGGGAACGATTTGTTTCGGAGAATGATGCATTGTTAAGGATGAAGGTTTATATGACCGACGAGGCAATGGGCATTATTGAAGATTTTTATATGAATTCGCGTCTGACGGATGGGCGTGAAGAATTTATTAAAAATGTTGATTTTGTGCCGCTGAAATATGGAGAACGGTATCATATAGACAGTTTTTTGGTTACACCGCTAAAGGGCAGACATGAAACGCCGTATGAAAAAAACAGCGCTAATTTTTTGATAGAGAACAATGGTAAAGCTCTGTTTTACGGATTGGACTCCGGCTGCTTTTTGCCAGAAACCGTGTCGGTGCTTGCAGGAAAACGGTTGGATGCTATTATCACGGAATGTACGTTCCCGATGGAATGCGGCATTTCAGAGGAAAGCGGTCATATGGATTTGACGCAGTGTATGAATAATCTGGACAGATTATTCGCTTGTAATGCAATTGATAATCATACAGCGGTATATCTTTCCCATATAGGCTCAACAGGAATGACGCATAGTGAATTACAAGCCGCAGCAGAAAATATGAACCGTCCGTATAAAGTTATCGTTGCATTTGACGGAATGGAGTTGGAAATGTAATGGACAAATACGTAATTTATCCACAGGAAGGCGACTGTTCTGAGATTGCTATGTCAGCAATCAAATATTGCAGGACGAATGATATAAAACGTCTTGTTATGAAAAAAGGTGAGTACCATTTTTATCCCGACAAAGCGGATGAAGCGGAGAATTGCTGCGTTTCCAATCATGGGCATAACGGATATAAAAGAACTGCCTTTTTAATTGAGGATATGCAGAATTTTGAAATTGAGTGCTCGGACAGCCTATTAGTGTTTCATGGAGCGATGAATGCATTTATTGTTCGGAACTGTACAAATATCAAAATTAAAAATTGCAGAATGCTGACAGAGAGAACAAATCATAAAGCGTTTATAGTTGACAAATCGTGCAAGGAGTATGTGGATTTGGTAACAACAGGTGAAAAAGAGCATTTTTATATGTACGGAGGATTGCTGTATCTCCAAAATGAGCAGGGCATATACGATTACGTCTATACATGTGAAGAGCTTGATAAGGATACTTTAGAGCATGTTTCCGGCGAACAGTGTTTCGGAGCTGATTTTTTGACACTCAAAAACGAGGAATTGCCGGATGGCAAAATTCGTATATATCATCCGCCGCGTATTCCAAAAAAGAACAACATTGTTGTACTTGTGGCGGCGGAGCGTTATGCGAACGCGGTCTTGTTTACAGACAGTAAAGATATAAGAATTGAGAATTGCTGTGTGTATAGTTGCTTTGGCGTTGCATATCATTTTCAGAAATGTGAAAATGTGGTTGTATATAAGTGCGGTACGGAACTGTATGAGGGCAGATATTTTTCTGCAAACGCAGATGCGCTCCATATGGTAGGGTGCTATGGCAATGTTGAAGTAAAAGAATGTTCTTTCCGACATCAATTTGATGATGGAATAAATATACACAGTGTTTTTACAAAAATTATTGAAAAGACAGACGACTACATTATAGTTAAATATGTTAATGACCAATGCAGAGGAATAGGACTGTTTCAAGACGGGTGTAGTATAAGCATATTAAACAAGGATAGTCTTATTCCGTATATGAATTACAAGGTTGTGCGTACAGAAGCAATTAATACGCAATGCGTAAAGCTGTATCTAAATGGTTCAACCAATCCAATTAAAGTTGGAGACATTGCAGACAGCGTTGATTTTTATCCTGATGTAATAATTGAAAACTGTCGTTTTGAAAATAACCGCGCAAGAGGAATTTTGATAGGTTCAAAGAAGAAAACGGTAATACGGAATAATTACTTTCATATTTGCGGTACAGCGGTTAAACTGGAAAGCGATTGTAATTATTGGTATGAATCAGGAGGAATTGGTGAGCTTGTGATAGAAAGCAATATTTTTGATAGATGTCTTAGAGCAGAGCGAAACTGGGGAAATGAGATTATTTATACAACGCCGCGCAAAAAAACAGAGTCAGGAAAATATTATCATTGAAAAATTATAATAAGAAATAATGATTTTTACTCTACTGACGCAGTTATTGCAGATATTGAAAATGTAGAAGAAATAGAAATAACAGATAATAAATCAAATAATTTTTCCGGACCGTTTAATTTAAGGCATTACAAAAATTGTAATATCCACAAAAAAGAAATAAAAAAACAAATAAATTAGGAAAGGCATTAAAATAATGAATCTCTCAGAAATTAATATCAGAGATCCTTTTATCTTATTATATAAGGATAAATATTATATGTATGGCTCACGAGTGGGAGTACAAGAAGGCTTTGATGTATACATAAGTGATGATTTGGTGAATTGGAGCAGACCTGTGTCGGTGTTTGAGAAATATGATGAATTTTGGGGTGTAGAACAGTTCTGGGCTCCGGAGGTTCATTTCTATCATGATATGTTTTATATGTTTGCATCATTTAAAGATAGAGAAAATCACAGAGGAACAGCAATACTTGTATCCAAAACCCCTGACGGTAAATTTGAAGAGCATTCCAAAGGTGCTGTAACGCCCGAAGAATGGTCCTGTCTTGATGGTACATTATATGTTGAGAATGATGTGCCATATATGATTTTTTGCCACGAGTGGACGCAGATTAAAGATGGCGAAATGTGCGTAGTCAGGCTTTCTGATGATTTAAGAAGCGCTGCATCCGAACCAAAGCTGCTTTGGAAAGCTTCTGATGCAGAATGGGCATTTGATGACACTGATAATGATGATTATGTGACGGATGGACCTTTCTTATATCGTATAAATAACAAGCTGATATGTATGTGGTCAGGTTTTGGTAAAAATGGGTATTGTCAGGCAATTGCATATTCAGATAATGATAAAATTAATGGAAATTGGATGCATTTAGAGCAGCCGCTCTATGAAAATGACTGCGGTCACGGTATGCTTTTCCAGACGAAAAACGGCGAATTAAAAGTGATTTTTCACAGACCGAATAAGGATACGCTGGAACGACCATGTATTTTAGATATAGACGAGGTAAAGATAATAAATGCAATTTGCGATTGCGATAAGTTAGAGAGGTGACCTTGGGGTTGAAAAAAGTATATCGTTTATGGGATTTTGACAGCGAAAGGGAAAACCCTGTACTTACTCATTATATTCCGGAGATTGTGCGGTCGGAATGGACAGTCGTGATTTTTCCGGGAGGCGGATATGAATTTCGATCCGCGTATGAGGGGGAAGGGTATGCGGAATTTTTTAATAAAAATGGAATCAACTCTTTTGTGGTTGATTATAGGGTTTTAGAGCATTTTCCCTGTCAGTTGGCAGATGCTCGCCGCGCTATTCGTTTTTTGCGAAAAAACAGCAGTAGCTTGGGTGTAAATAAGAATAAAATAGCCGTTATGGGTTCATCGGCAGGAGGTCATTTGGCAGCGTTGCTTTCCACATATAAGGAGCTGCTATCCTGCGAACCGTATGACAATCTGGATGAGGAAGATTATTTGCCGAATGCACAAATTTTATGTTATCCGGTTATACATTTAACTCTACCGTTCGGTCATGTTGATTCGGCAAAGAATCTGTTGCAGGAACAATACAATGCGCTTGCCGAAAAACTTGAACCTGATAAGCTTGTAACATCGCAGACTCCGCCTGCTTTTATATGGCATACCTTTGGAGATAAAGTCGTATCGGTTTTGAACAGCATCGCTTATGCAACGGCTTTATCTGAAAACAATGTAGATGCAGAATTGCATATCTTTCCTAACGGAGAGCATGGAATGGGGCTGGCAGATAAGACTGACAACGTTGAATGGAAACATATTGCGCAATGGAGCAAACTGTTATTAAAATGGTTGGAACTTTTATAATCAGATAGGAGAAAAGAAGTATGGGATTTGTAGATGAAAAAAAGAATATGTGATGGATGATATGTATCCAAAACGCACATGGAAGAATTATTTGTGGAATGAGGAATATCTGACGTGTATTAATCAATTTGGCATAGGGCAATCAATAATGAAAATGGAGAATGGAGAGCAACGCGAAATCTTAAGGGATACTGATAATCGTATGATATATATCAAGGAGAAGGATAATGCGTATTGTGTAAATTACAATTATAATAAGCTGCCGTTTACTGAATATTATGCTACTGTGGGAATGGGATACACAAAAATTGTTTCAGAATATAATGATATACACAGTGAGTTACTGATTTTTGTCGCGGCAAGCGGTAGACGCGAATGCTGGCAATTGGATATTACTAATAAACGAAATGCAAGCAGAGACATTTATTTATATGGCTTTGCAGAGGTGAACTCACGTATTTCTTATCATTCCTCATGCAATAAAGATTCATTTGAAAAAAGCGTTAACGGAGTATGTTTTCAGCATATTGCGTATAATTCGCCTACTGCTTATCATTGCATACATTTTGCTTCTGACGCAAATATTTATGGTTATGCTCATGTTATAATAGGGACAAGTGCTGAAAACTCAGTAATATCAAGGGTTTCAGAGCTTGCCCTTTTTTCATTTTTTGAAAAGTTGGGTGCTTTATTGTTCATTTATAAGTCTAAATAAGCAATGAGAGGGATGATAACGAATAAAATTAAATATATCAAATACACGAAAGTGTGAGGCAGTCTATGAATATATAGGCTGTCTTTTTTTGTACCTAAATTTAATACAAGGGGGTGAGAATGATGTCTTTAGAATTTGATTACTTTTATTGTAATGAAGCTATAAAATTTGTTTTAACATACAGAATGTATTGTAAATAATTTTTATTAAATTAACTCTAAAGAAAGTTGCTTGTAATAGAGTAGCATTTTTAATGAGTACTACAAGATGTAAAAAAATAAGTGTGATTTTCGTTTGCTCATAGTGTAAAATAATAATTGGCAAAAAAATAAGGGAAATGGCAAAAACCACTTCCCAAATCGTACAAAATCTGATATTATGTTAGTTGCTTACACAAACAAAAGTCAGGTGGTGTACGATGGTTAATATTTTACAAGAAAACAAGATAAATTTCAAGAGTTTAGAGAAAAATATTTTTAAGTACGGTTGCGAGGTTGCCTGCGAGGAGTTAAAAAACATGCTTCAGGAGATTGAC
>CASFSH010000195.1 GCA_949297205.1 uncultured Bacillota bacterium
CGGCGGTAAGGGGAATTGAACCCCTGTTTGGAGAATGAGAATCTCCCGTCCTAACCACTAGACGATACCGCTGTAAATTTACATGTATATTTTAATCCTTAAGTATATTAATTGCAAGTATAGTATGAAAGTTCAAAAAAAAAGTTGCCTTTAATAGGCAACATTAAATAAACACGAGGATATTAAGAGAGAGAGTATAAAAAAATCTTTTTCTTTAAATTCTTCCTGCTTTCGGAATATTTTATATTTTGTTATTTATCCAATCATAATTTTTAAATCCCTTACATATATATAAAGTGTTTTTTTCTGTTAAAATTGCCTTAAATTATTCTTTTGTTACAAGCTTGTAACAAATCATTTAAATAATCGGCGATTTTAAAAAAATCTTGTCATATACTTGAAAAAATGATATAATTAGTTCAGTAAGAATAGAGAGGAAAATATGTCTGAAAGCAGTTTTGATATTGTTGCATTCTTAGAAAGAGCTGTAGCTATAGGGGCTTCGGATATTCATTTGTCTGTGAATGAGTATCCAGCCATAAGAAAAGATGGTAAAATTATAAAAATTAATATGCCTGTTTTAACGGCAACAGATATTGACGAAGCTTATGGGACATTGCTTCCTGCAAGTATAAACAATACAATGCTCGACAATATATATGATTTGGATTTTGCTTATGAAATAGCTGGGTGTTCACGTTTTCGTGTTAACTTAAGCCGTCAGCTCGGGCGATTTTCTCTTGTTATAAGGACTATTCCTTATGAGATTAAAAGTGTTTCAGAACTTCATCTGCCCCTGGCAATAGAGCAATTTGCAACTCTAAATAACGGTCTTGTATTGATTACAGGTCCGACAGGAAGCGGCAAGTCAACAACAATTGCATCTCTGGTAGATTATATAAATCAAAATTATCCAAAGCATATTATTACAATAGAAGATCCTGTAGAGTTTATTTTTAATAACCGAAAATCCATTGTCACTCAACGTCAAATAGGTATTGATACACCATCATTTCCGGAGGGGGTAAAATATGCATTAAGGCAGGATCCTGATGTTATATTTATCGGTGAAATCAGGGACAGAGAAACTGTTATAAGTGCATTGAAAGCCGCCGAAACCGGTCATCTTGTGTTTGCAACTATACACACAAATGATGCTGTTCAAACTGTAAACAGAATTGTTAATATGTTTGATCCAGCAGACAGGCTTCATATAAGAGGTCAGATTGCGCAGATTTTAAGAGGAACAGTATCTCAAAGGCTGATTCCGCTTCAGGATGGCATGGGGCGCAGACCGGCATGTGAACTTCTTGTTGTTACATCAACTGTTAAAGATTTTATTGAGAAAGACAAACTTGAAGATGTATATGATCTTGTTCGCAAAGGTTCATTCAATAATATGATTACAATGAATATGTCACTTTACAATTTGTTCCATGAAGGCTTTGTCTCGGAAGAAGTTGCACTTGAAAATTCTGATGATAAGAATGAATTAAGCCAGATGTTCAGAGGTGTTTTCAGGGGTACCAGTTCCGGAAAAGACAAAGATTATCAATAATTATGAATAATTTTGTAACTGATGCAATCAATCTGAAATCGTATAATTTAAGCGAATCAGATAAAATTATAGTAATGTATTCAAGAGATAAGGGGCTTATAAGGGGAGTAGCCAAAGGTGTAAAAAAGCCTAAAAGCAAGCTTGGAGCCCGTATGGATCTT
>CASFSH010000196.1 GCA_949297205.1 uncultured Bacillota bacterium
TGACTTTATCACGGAAAAATAGTATAATAATTACTATAAGGTAACGATACTAAATTCATGGATTTTGTTATTTGTACAAACGGAGTCAAGGTAAACATTTCAAGAAAAGAGGTAACTATGATGCAGCAGTTGAATACGGATATTATTGCCAACCGCAATATTGGTATTGTGTTTCATGATGATCTTGCAGTATGCGATCCCCATTCTCATACCTTTTTTGAGTTGGCATATATTATACACGGCAATGCAATCCATACGCTTGACGGTAATTCCAGCATCGTTAAAGCGGGTGACTATGTATTTATCCAACCCGGAAGTGTGCATTCATTTTCCAAAACCGAAGACAAAGATAACCTCACTGTCATAAACTGCATTTTTACACCGGAGCTTCTTTTCGGCAATAGCAATAACAAAACAATGACATTTATGGATTTGCTCAGTGCCCCTCTGCTCAATATAGAAGTAAATAAAATTATAAAAGCTCCTGCTTTTTATGTTTTTCGTGACAGTAATAATTACATTTTAAATATGCTCTATGCAATGCAATACGAATACAGCAACAAAATGAATAATTATTTTCAAATAATGAAAAACTTATTAAACAGCATAATTATGTCATCCATACGGCAAGTATCCTCAAAAGAAATACAAAACACCAATCCCGTAACAATGATTAAGGATTATGTATCGCTTCACTATGCTGAAAATGATATATTAACTCAATTGAGTAATACTTCATACTATTCGGCTCAATATTTAAGCTCTCGCTTCAAGGCTGATACCGGCGCAACATTTAAATCCTATCTTCAGCGTGTGAGATGCGAAGTCGCCGAACAGCTGATTAACAACACGAATATGACAGTAACTCAGATTTCGGAAGCTGTAGGATACAAGGACGTCAAATATTTTCAGGAAGTCTTTAAAAAGCACAAAAATGTAACTCCGAAAAAATTAAAAGCGCATTTCGACAAAATATACAACAGGTGATAATATCAAATATATCTGCATAAATAAAACAAGCAGCCCTCCGGCAATGACGGCTGCTTGTTTTTTATTTTGCAGATTATTTCGCTTTATTTGCAACAATATTTATTAGGTTATTGATACATTATTATCCTGTATTGCAATGTCGTATATCTTATTTCTGTACATAAGCTTAAAGCTCATACCTTTCCACTTTTTAGGCAGACACGGTCTGCATACAAGCCTGCCGTTCTGCTCGCTTATACCGGCAAAGCCTTTAACCGCAACTATCCACGCTCCTCCCGCCGCAGCAGGATGAGTGCCGCCTATATATATAAGTCCCAGCCACTGCTTTCCGCCCGGCCTTAAGTCCTCTGCGGCTGATTTCATAAACAAAGGATATGCCGCATCGGGATTCCCGGTCATGCACGCAAGCAATGAATACATACAAGCCGTAAGCGATGAGCCGTGTTCCGTCCTCGGCTCATAATAATCAAAATTCTTTTTCATTATATCCGCCGTATAGTCATTGCTGAACATACTGAGCATTGCGGCAATATCCGCCTGCTTTATCACCTGCGTATCCGCCGCCACTCCGTATGCACCGCCCCAGTATTCCTTTGGGTCAATGAGTCGTGATCTCACCTCATCAACCGATGCGTCCTCAAGCTTAAAATATCCGTCGAACTGTTCTATTATGCCTCCGTCGTTAGGTTTACGGATAAATATGTTTTCAGATGAATCCTTAAACATGGATTTTAGGCTGTCATATTCATCGGACGGGTATTTTTCTATGAGCTCAAGTGCGGTATCGAACACAAATTTTGCCATTCTGTTCGTATACGAATTGTTGTTGACTCTTTCATGATATTCATCGGGACCTACAACATCGCGAATTTCATAATACGGCTCATCTGCCTTTTTAACGAGAAGTGAGCGGTAGAACTCGGCACATTCAATTACCATCTCCATTGCGCCCTCATTCAAAATACCATAGTCGCCCGTTCCCTTGATATACTTCATAAGGCCGTACACTATCGCTGCCGAAACGTGATACTGCTTATCGCGGAAATATGTACGCATGGGACGCTTTGTAAATACATCCGTAATGTTATAATCGGAACAGCCTTCATAGCCGCCCTCCTGGCTCTCCCATGCGTAATATGCACCGTTTAATCCGTATTCCTTTGCTTTTGCTCTTGCACCGTCTATTGTATCTATACGGTATTGCAGGAGAGTTTTTGCTATTTCAGGCTCTGTATGTATATAATAATCTATCATAAACATTTCGGTATCCCAGAACACCGCGCCCTTATACACCTGTCCCGACAGTCCTCTTGCGGCAATGGATTTGCCTTTCATTTCTCTCGGGGCAATGCAGTTCAGATGATAGATTGAGTAGTTGAGCGCATACATCGCGTCATCATCGCCGTCAATTGTAATCTTGGAAATATCCCATATCTTTTCCCATGCCGCCGTATGCTCCGCTTTAAGCTCTTGATATGTAATATCTCTTATATCACCTATCGGCTCAAAATCATCCTCAGAAGTCGTTATTTCGGCAATTTTCTCTATGCAGTATTCTTTATGCGGTTCCGCCTTAAACACAATACGTCTGTATACAGCCTTTTCGCATACATCTCCTGAACACTCCGCATCAAAATCAAGCTTTACGCTATCTCGTGCAGTTACGGAAATATGCTTTTCGCCGGTAATTCCCTCGACATAGTTTACGCCATCCTCACTGCCCGAGTTAAACTTTACAAAATGAGGACCGTTAATATCCCACACATCTCCGTCAATTCCGGTTATCATTTCAGCATCACATTCAAAGTCTGCCGAAAAGGTATACTTCATCGCAATTAAATGTCTGCGGCTCATACTTGCAAAACGTTCACATTTGACCGTTATTGTCCCGTTCTCAGTCTGCCATACTGTTTTTCGGCTGTGCAAGCCGTTTTCAAAGTCAAGCTGCTGCTCATGAAAAACAGGCTTATTTTCGGGAAGTGCGTATTTTTTTCCGTTTACCTTAACATATGTATGCAGTGGATTCGGTGCGTTCACCGTTTCACGCCATGCACTGCCTGCCCGGTCATAAATGCCTGCCATATTTACGGCGCACATCTGTTCCTTTGTGTATTCCTCAAGCGTTCCCCTTATTCCGAAATAACCGTTTCCTATAAGAAAGCGATTACCGTTCCACGGTATATTTTCGTTATTAAATATATTCTCTGTTAAAATGAAATCAACCATTGTTTTTCTCCTCTCATGCAAAAATAGTTAATGCCCTGTACAAGCTCTCCAAAGCCTTTATGGCAACATCCGCTTTTGGATTATACTCTGCCGCACCAACCGCTATTGCATACATTCCACCTGTCTTTGCTGCCTCAATGCCCGCGTCCGAATCCTCAACAACAACGCAGTCACAAGGAGCAACGCCAAGCTTCTTCGCAGCTATCAAGAACACCTCGGGATCGGGCTTTGATTTTGTTGTATCAAGACCGCAGCTTACCGCATCAAACTTACCGGCAAGCTTTGTTTTTTCCAAAATCAGCGGAGTGTTTTTGCTTGCAGAACCGACCGCTGTTTTAATACCCTTTGATTTCAGATAATCTATGAACTCATTCGCACCGCTAAGAACATCAGTCTCGGAAAGTGCTGACAAAGAACTCACATATATTTCGTTTTTCTCCTCTGCAAGCGCAAGCTTTTCCTCCTCTGAAAAAGCTCTGTCAGTCTTTTCAAGCACTACCTCCAAGGATGCCATTCGGCTTACTCCTCTCTGCCGTACATTGTCCGCTTTTGTAAAATCTTTTATATCCAACTTATCGGCAAGCGTTTTCCAAGCCTCAAAATGCAGCTCATCCGTTGTCACCAAAACGCCGTCGAGGTCAAATATTACTGCTTTTATCATTATGCAAAATCACCTTTCATTCTTTTTCCCAAAAATCGAGAGCTCAAAATGAACATTACTATCATTCATCCTGTAGCACTCACACAGCTCCGGACCGCAGCTGTTAGAGCCTATCCCGCTCACCTTATAATCGATGCGCACATGAATCAAACCGTCTTTTTCAAGCTCAAAATTATGTGCTTTACGCTCAAGCTCCTTTGCTGAATATTCGGAAACGTTTATTTCCGCTCCCTGTGCCGATACAAATTCAAAATTGCCCAGATGCAAATATTTTGTGTTGTAATGGTTGCCGTGCTCCTGCGGCATAATGTAATCAACATATTCATCCCCGGCACTGCTTTTATACATACCCATTTTGGAACCGTGGTGCATGTCTATATACGACTCATGCGGACCGTAACCGAAATATTCAAATGTTCTCTCGTCCGTTGTAAATTCAAAGCCGAGCCGCGGCAGATAGAGCCTTGATTTATCAAAAACTCCGTCAAGTACAATATCTATTCTTCCGTCGTCATAAAAAGAATATTCGGCGGTGTAGTCAAAAAACTCGCTCCGCGCAATCGGCGCTAATGCACCATGTACCTTTATCACATTATCTTTTATATCAACGGAATAAGCTTTATTATGCACCTTGTCATACTGTGCTCCGTACCACTTATCCTTGACAATTCTGTCATTATCAGTCGGCGCACGCCATACGGACAGCCGCATAGGCGATTTAAGCAATCCGTTTAAATCCTCTATATATCCGTAGTGAGTGTTAAATATATATCTGAATCCATCGCCCTCTATGACGGCAAATTCTCCGTTTCGTGTTATCTCTGTACCTTTGACTTTCGGTACGGATATTGCTGCCTTTGACAATAAATGCTGCGTAAATGCAATTTCCCCGCCTTCTTTATTCTTCATAGATACATTAAGATATGCGCCTAACCGACATTTCGGTATTTCAAAATCCAATTCAATCGCATCGGAATAATGCGGTGCCGCATCGGGATATATTCTTCCCTGACGAATAATTTTTCCGTCCGCACAGACGTTCCATTCAAACTCAAGCTCCGACAGATTTGTAAAATCATATTTATTATATACAGTCAGCCTGTT
>CASFSH010000197.1 GCA_949297205.1 uncultured Bacillota bacterium
AAACTGCAGTATAGGAGTTACAATAAAAAATAATGTAATACAGGATTGCGGTACGACATATGCAATATCGTATCCCGGAAATGAAGTTAAAATATTAAATAATGAAATATGCAACGTAGCATATAACGTAAAGGACGGCGGCGTTATTTATGTTGGCCGTGCAAGAACTGCTTACGGATTTGAAGTTGCATACAATTTCATACATCATCTGAATAAAGACAACTATATGTGTGCTTTGTATAATGACGACTCCTATGCAGGTGCAAGCTGGCATCATAATGTTATATACGAAGCTCAGAGAAGCACGATTTTTGGTCTTGGCGCAGATTCTGTGTTTAATTATAACTTGGCAATAAACTGTGTATATCCCGGAAACCTCGGTTCTCGTTTTACATGGTATACAAACAATACCGAACCTATTGATGAAGTAAAAAGAGTTATAAACGAATATGATAAGTCATTTGTTGAAACATATCCGCAGCTGCTTGAAATTGTAAATAAGGATCCTTTTAACGCACCGTGGAATTCATTGTTCTATGGAAATGTAGGTGTTAATACAGGCGGAAGTACCCTAAGCGGTGCTTTGGCAGAAATTGCAGAATACGGCTATGATTTAAAAGATGAAAACGGAAATGACCTAAATGCAACTGCACTGGGAAATCCTCATTATGATTACAGTGATGATTATTTTGTTGACGCATCCAAAATGGACTTTACCTTAAAAGAGGACAGCGTTATAGTCAAAGATGTTCCGGAAATGGCAAATATAAAGATGGACGAAATAGGAATAATGTCAGATGCAGACAATCTTAATCAGGTTCCTGAAAGATTCAGATTAAGATCTCCTACAAACGGAAACCGCTCTGTACAGACAAAGGAAATTGTTTTTTCATGGGATCCGGTTAAGAATGCAACAAAATACAGACTTATGGTTGCAACAGATAAAGATTTCCAGAATATGATAATTGATCAGACAATTGTAGCTCAGGGTAACGACAATAAAATTGCAGTAAATACTCTTGAACTTGATACTGTATATTACTGGAAAGTTCAGGCAATTGGCCTTGCAAGACAAAATCAGTTTGTTGTTGAAAGTTTCGGCGGACCTTATGTATTTAAAACAGCTCAAAAGAATGAACTTGAAAAAGATAATTTGAAGCTTGCAATTGAATCGGGTGAAGCATTTAAGGAAGAAATTACTGCAGAAAACAGTGAATATAAATATGATGAAACATTTGTTGCAGACTTTATAAAAACTATGGATGAAGCAAATTCAATTTTAAAATATTCGGCATCACAGGAGGAAGTAGACGCAATAGAAGAAGAAATTTATTTATTGATAAAGCAGTCTCCGATGTTTATGGTTATTGAATATGAAAATGTTCCGGGTATTTATGATGATACAAGCAAATGGGAAATCACAGGAACAGGAAATGGTGTTATAACAAAAAACAGTGACGGATCTATAACTTTCTCAAGTGACAATACAAGATTAGATGCAAGCATTGATGTTCCTGAAACAAATAAGGTATACAGCTTTTATCTGAAACTTGATACTGTTGGTGACGGAGGATCATATCAAGGTATTGATATAAAATATGATGAGAACGGAAAAGGATATTTAGTTGTTGTAAAAGAAAGCATATTCGAATATCAAAGAATAAATCAGACCCTTAATGAATTGCCCAATGATCTTGTTAAACCAAATGAATGGTATTTAGTTGAAACGGGGGCAGTGAATACACCTACCGGTGTACTACAGTTTTTAAGAATTAACGGTCAGACACTTTATGCTATGCTTGACCAATCTTCGTCACAGGTCAGAACAGGAGGAAAATTCCGATTAAGAAAGAACGCAGAAGGCTCAATGCATCTAAAACCTGTACCCGAAAGTGAGTTGTCACAACCGGGAATACTCTATAATGATATACTGCAAGAATTTAATAATCCACAGAATGAGGCTCATCTTGCATGTCTTTTAGATGGTTCTGCCGCATTACTGGAGCTTACTTCTACTTTCTATTCTATGGTAAATAAACAGGATATGGCAAGTATAATGTATGATGAAGTAAAAAATAAAACTGTTCAGATATCGGAAGACGGAGATGTATCCGCATATAAAGACAGAGCAATGAGTGCTGCTGTGCTGGCTGCATATAACGGCGGATTGTCTGATGATATTTTCAGAAATAATATTGAAATTTTATATCCCGAGTACCTTGAGCTTGAAAAAATAGACCAAAACGGTGTAAACTTATATAATTTCTATAAGACAGAGTTTGCTGTAAAGGATTATAATGCGGTTCACTCAAAGCTTACCAACAATGGATATAAAAATTATGATGATCTGAGAAAATACTTTGCAAAGAGTGTCTTTACTGTTGCGATGAATATATATTCAAGCACATTTGCCGCAACCTCAACTTATATGTATGATATTCTTACAGAGGAAAATATGGCATATCTTGGTGCAGATATAAGCGGATACTTTAAACTGACACAGGATCAAAAGGGCAGACTTCACGATATAGTAGGTAAGAGCGGAACTGCTGAAAGAACATTTGATGAAATAATAAATGAAATAAACGCTACGGTAGACCAGGTAAAATAATTTTTGGGGAGATTATGCCAGAGGTGGCGTAATCTCTCAATTTTTAAAGGAGTTATAAGATGAATTTGATAAGAACAAAATTTATATGCGTCCTTTCTGTTATATGTATGGCAATGAGTTTTGAAATTCCGGCATGGGCACAGCAAATACAAATACACGTATCCACAGCAGGAGATGACAGTGTTGCAGACGGAACAAAAAATAATCCATATGCCACATTGCAAGCTGCTAAAAACGCTGCAGAAAAATATAACAAATCAGAGGGAAGCGTACAGATTTTATTCCATAAAGGGACATATAAAATTGACAATACAATAAATTTTACAAATGCCGATTCGGGATATTCAAAGGACAGCCCCGTAATTTATAAGGCTTACGGTGACGGAGAGGTTACATTTTCCGGAAGCATCAGTCTTAAAGGAAGTAATTTTGAAAAGGTAAGCGATATTGATGTTTTAAAAAGGCT
>CASFSH010000198.1 GCA_949297205.1 uncultured Bacillota bacterium
TTTATTTATACAAATTTGCAGAAAAGCAAAAAAATGTAAAAAACAGTAGAAAAATCTTATATATTCTGATATAATACAATATAATAAATTACATAATAATACATATATTATCGGGAGAGATTACAAATGAAAAAGAATGTAAGAGCAAAAATTATATTATTTTCATTTATTCTTATTTTGGCAATAATTGCAGGGATAGTGATTCAGGTATATGATAATCGTTACAGAAATTTTTTTATTGAAAAACGACCTCTTGGTGATGTGGTTTCTGAAGCTCCTTCAATTGAACCTGATTACATAGAATCGTCTGAAGAGGAAAAAGTGTATGTCAATATTAATACTGACAGTATAAGCGAATTAGATAAACTGGACGGTATCGGAGAAGCATTGGCTAAACGTATAATTAATTATCGAAAAGAACACGGTAATTTTGAAGTAATAGAAGATATTATGAGGGTAAGCGGAATAGGCGAAAAGAAATTTGAAAATATCAAAGATAATATTTATGTAAAATAATAAAAAACTTTTCTTTTTTAATATAATTTTAATTTTTTATGATTATTATATACGTATTAAGAAAGAAGGTGCTACAGTGAAGTTATTGATAATTGATGATTCAGAGGATTTATGCGGTGCAGTCAAAAAGAATTTAATAAACAATAATTATGAAGTGGATTGTGCTTATGATGGGAAGAAAGGACTGCGTGCCGCTTTGGCAAACGACTACGATATAATACTTTTAGATATTATGATGCCGCAAATGAACGGTTTTAAAGTTCTTGAAGAACTCAGAAAACAGGGAAGAACTGTTCCGGTTATCCTTCTTACAGCAAAAAATGATGTAACTGATAAAATAGCCGGGCTTGAATTAGGCGCCGATGATTACATACAAAAGCCGTTTAACATTGATGAGCTTATGGCGCGGATACGTGCTGTTGCCCGAAGAAGCAATATGAATGACTATGACAGTAATATAATAAAATATGCCGATATAATACTTAATAAAACAGATTGCAATATTTACGCCGGAGAATTGCAGATGTCTCTTTCAGGGGAAGAATGTATGGTATTGCAATATTTTATAAAAAACAGTTCGGTTATAATTCCCTGTGATAAAATCAATGAAGTATGTTTTAACAGTAATTCCAATATGCAGAAAATTGAGATATTGATTAACAGGCTGAAATATAAATTGCTTATGGTTCATTCGAAAGTGCAGATTATATTTATTAAGAAAGTAGGATATAAATTATGTGCATAAAAACCAGAAATCTTGTATTTACAATGATTGCTGTTGCCGTTTTATTTTCAGCCGTTGCCTGCAGCAGTAATATTGAGAAGCCTGTTTCTGTTGATGTTCCGGATGTAACAGGTATATTCAATGTTGAAATACTTGATATAGGAAAAGCTGATGCGATAATTCTCACGTCACTAAATCATACCGTATTGATTGATTGCGGAGAAAAAGGTGATGGAGATGAAGTATTAGATTGTCTGTACGAAAAAAATATTGATGAAATTGATTATATGTTCATTACACATTTTGATAAAGATCATGTGGGAGGGGCAAAAAAGATACTCAATAATATGCAGGTAAAAAAAATAATTACGCCTGATTATGAAGGAACAAATAATGAATATACCGATTTTATTGAAGCAATAAAGGAAAATAATTTGTCATCTTCGGTATTGGAAAATGAAATGAGCTTTGTTCTTGATGATGTATTATATGAAATTTACCCCCCTCAAAAAAACAGTTATGAAGAGGGAGATAACGATTATTCCATTGTGATAAAAACAACTCACGGAGAAAACACGTTTCTTTTTGCGGGAGATGCGGAAGAGGAACGCTTGGCGGAACTGGATATTCAGATGGATCTTGATTCGGATTTTTTAAAAGTACCTCACCATGGTAATTACAATGAAAATACAAAAAAATTCATACAGGAAGTATCCCCTTTATATGCCGTAATTACATGCAGTGAAAAGAATCCTGCATCGCAAAATGTTATTGATCTGCTCAACAGCTGTAATTGCAGCGTTTTTCTGACTCAAAATGGTGATGTAAGTGCCGAAAGTGACGGCAAAACAATTCAAATAACCCAATGACTTTAATGTTTTTTTAATTTTTTTATTTTAAAATATATATAACATGATAAATTTAAGTATTTTCATGAAACGGAGGGATCGGAATGTCAATTGAAGTCTTTAACAGATATGAACACAAATATATATTACAAGCCGACACATATCTGAAATTGATTGAAATTCTTGATTCAAAAATGAATCTTGATGATCATAATAAAAATCATAATTGCTACACTATTGCCAATATATATTATGATACCAAGGATGATTATCTTATAAGACATTCATTGGACAAACCTAAGTATAAAGAAAAATTAAGATTGCGTGCATATGGTATTCCCAATGCCGATTCAATGGTTTTTTTGGAAATAAAAAAGAAATTTAACGGCATGGTAAATAAACGCAGAACAAATCTTAAATTGTCGGAAGCATATGATTTTATAAATTTTCATAAAAAGCCTGCATATAAAAGCTATATGAATAAACAGGTTTTAAACGAATTAGAATATTTTTTAAGTATTTATAATTTAATACCTAAATTATATCTTGCATATGACAGAATTGCATATTTTGAGAAAGGTAATGACGATTTGAGAATTTCATTTGATACAAATATTCGTTCAAGAAGATATGATCTTGGATTGGAAATGGGTGATTACGGAGAACCGTTACTTGATGACAATATTTTTATAATGGAAATAAAAACATCTGCTGCCATACCTCTTTGGCTTTCTCATATACTCTGTGATCTCGGAATAAAAAGGAGAAGTTTTTCAAAGTATGGAACAGAATATAAGAAAACAATTAATATGCATGAATATACAAAAATAATATGAGGTGACTCCCATGAATGATTTTTTTAACACCATTTTAACAAATGTTTCCGCTGATATTACTGTATATTCAGCACTGATTACAATTTTTACATCACTTATACTTGGCATACTAATCACATTCACTTATTACAAAACATGTGACGAAATTATGTATCAGAAAAGCTTTGCCGTCACTTTGCTGATGCTTCCTATTATTCTTTCGGTGATCATATTATTTATAGGCAGTAACATTGCAAGGGCGTTCAGTCTTGCCGGCACATTATCAATAATCAGATTCAGAAGTGCTCCGGGGGATCCAAAAGATATAGCATTCATATTTTTTTCCATAGCTGCGGGACTTTCGTGCGGAGTAGGTTTTTTCGGATATGGTTTGTTGTTTGTAATTATTTTATGTGCAGTTATAATTTTATTGAGCAAAACAAATTTGTTTGAGTTAAATTCAACACAAAAAATATTAAAAATCACTATACCCGAGGATCTGAATTACAAAGGAGCATTTGACGATGTTTTGCAAAAATATACAAAGAGTTTCAAATTGTCCAAAATAAAAACAACAGATTTGGGGTCTTTGTTTGAGGTTGTATATGTTATATCAACTCAAAATAATATGGATGAGCAGGAATTTTTAAATGAATTAAGATGCAGAAACGGAAACCTAAACATTATCCTGTCCTCTGCACCTACATCAATCAATTAATTTATTTGTTGCAGTATAAACTGTTATTTAATGGAGGTATATTATGCGTTTGCTTGTTGTCGAGGATGAAAGAGATTTGAATAATGTCATTGTAAAACGTCTTGAAAAAGCGGGATACTGTGTGGACAGCTGTTTTGACGGAGAAGATGCTTTGGATTATATTCATGCCGGGGAATTTGATGCCATTATTCTTGACATAATGATACCTAAAATAAACGGATTTGATGTACTGAAATCAATACGATCCAAAGGCAACAAAACACCTGTGCTGTTTTTGACTGCAAGAGACAGCATATCGGACAGAGTTGCAGGGCTTGATGCCGGGGCGGAGGATTATCTTGTGAAGCCTTTTGCGTTTGAAGAACTTTTGGCAAGAATAAGAGTAATGACAAGAAAAGCAACCGGAGATACGTTGAATGTATTTGAAATTGCCGATCTTTCTTTGGATGTAAATACACACACAGTCAAAAGAGGCAATGATATAATTAATCTTTCCGGTAAAGAATTTGATATACTTGAATATCTTATCAGAAATAAAGGAATAGTCTTATCACGTGAAAAAATAGAAAATCATGTATGGAATTTTGACTATGAGGGCGGCACAAATGTAGTTGATGTATATATCCGTTATTTAAGAAAAAAAATAGATGATCCATATGACATAAAACTAATCCATACAATCAGGGGTGCCGGATATGTATTGAAATCTGAATAATCCTTTTATGGAAGGAATGATTTTGTGTGAATAAATTGTCTATAAAGTTAAGAGTTACACTTTGGTATTTTCTTATTATGATAATTGTTTCTTCGATTGTTTTGGTTATCATGTTTTCTTTTAATCGGAAAATTTTGGAACGTGAGTTTGAAACGCGAATAATTAAAACAGTTGATGATAATGAAAAAAAAATTATGACAATATACAACAGACCTCGAAATCAAAAAGATATAAAATATTTTGATTATGGTGTTCATATGGCGCTATATTCCGAAAGCGGAGAACTGATTGAAGGTCAGATTCCCTTTGATGCGGTAATAAATACGGAATTTTCAGATAAGGAACTTCGAAAATTAACTATAGAAAATAATCAATATTATATATATGATAGGAAAATAGTTTTTTGGAATTATAATGTTTTTTGGCTTAGAGGAATAATTTCAATTAATGACGAAAGTTATATGCTGAAGTCTCTTGTCCGAACAAACCTAATACTATCGGTAATTCTTATAATTATAGCATCCTTTGGAGGATATCTTATTATAAAAAGAGCATTAAAGCCGGTTGAGAAAATACGTATAACAGCAAAAGAAATAAGTGAAGGCGAGGATTTGACAAAACGAATATCTATAGGCGGCGGAAAAGACGAGGTAAGCCGTCTTGCAAATACATTTGATGAAATGCTTGATAAAATAGAACAGACGCTTGAAAAGGAAAAGCAATTTACTTCAGATGCATCACATGAACTGCGCACACCTGTTGCTGTTATTACTTCAGAATGTGAATATATGATTGACTGTGCACAGGATACTCAAGACTTAAAGGAATCGGCTCATGTTATAAAAAGACAGGTTGATAAAATGTCAAAATTGATTTCAGAGTTGCTTACAATGTCAAGAATGGATAAAAATACTCAAAAAATAAATTTTGAACAGGTTGATGTAAGTGAATTATTATCAATTGTTTGTGAAGAACAAGTTATGATTCAAAATAAAAATATAACATTATCTGCCGATATACCTGAAAATATATGTGCTATGGCGGACAGATTTTTACTTGCAAGTTTATTTATAAACCTTATAACCAATGCATATAAATACGGCAAAGAAAACGGACATATATGGATTACACTTTCTCAGAACAAAAATAATATAGTTTTCAAAATAAAAGATGACGGTATCGGTATATCAAAAGAAAATTTACCGAAAATATGGGACCGTTTTTATCAGGTTGATCAGGCTCGTACCTCAGATGAAAATTCAGGCATAGGGCTGGGATTATCAATGGTAAAATGGATTTGTACAGCTCATAAAGGTAAAATATCGGTAAACAGTGAAGTTGGTGTGGGTTCGGAATTTATATTTACCATGCCGAAAAATATTAAATAACTTTTTTACAATACTGTTTCAGTAACAGTCAAAACCTCCCTTTAATAATAAGCAGGGAGGTTTTGTTTGCTTGTTAATAAAATATAACCGTTACAGAATTTTCTTTCCTGCGCTTTTGTATAAATCATACCATTGCTTTCTTGTAAGTTCAATTTCAGCACCTTTAGAACATTCCAAAAGTCTGTTTATATTGGTTGTCCCTGTTACTGTTTGAATATGCGCCGGATGTCTTGCTATCCATGAAACGGCAATTGCTGTTTTTGTTGTGTTATATTCGTCAGCCACCTGCCCGAGCATTTCATTCAATTCCTGATAACGCGGATCATCTATGAATACACCTCCGAAAAATCCTGACTGAAACGGTGACCATGCCTGTAGTGTTATATTATTTAATCTGCAAAAATCAAGTACATTTCCGTCTCTGTCCAGTGCACGGTCATTTTCGTTGTTCACATTAAGTCCCACGTCAACCATTGAACAGTTTGTTATACTAAACTGCATTTGATTTGCAACAATAGGCTGAGTCATGTATTTTTGCAAAAGCTTTATCTGATACGGATTGTGGTTTGATACGCCGAAATAACGTACTTTTTCGGTTGTATGCAATTCATTTAATACCTCAGCCACTTCCTCCGGCTCGCATAACGCATCAGGTCTGTGAAGCAATAAAATATCAATATAATCGGTATTAAGTCTTTTTAATGATCCCTCTACCGCCTCTTTAATATGCTCTTTTGAAAAATCATACATACCGTTTGTAATA
>CASFSH010000199.1 GCA_949297205.1 uncultured Bacillota bacterium
TTATAGATGCTGCCAAAGGGGAATACTTTCTTGAAGATACACTGACAATAAGTGATTATGACAATATTTTGGAAGCATCTAAATCCACACTAATAATTAATGGTTCAGGAACAGACCAAACTTTTATTAAATCAGGAAAAACAATAAACAACGAAGATATTTATAAGGTTACGGATGACAATATATTAAACAGGGTTCCAAAAGGAACGGCAGATTCAATATATGCTGTAAATATGCTTGAAAATGGATATATAAGCAGCAGTGATGAAACTTTTGAATTGGTTGAAAACGGAAAAGTAATGGATACGGCAAGATATCCGAATAAAGGTGATGGGTATTTAAAAACTGGTACAATTTCAGAAAATTCATTTTTATGTAATGACAGTCGGGTAAATAACTGGCAGACAGCAGACAATATGTATATTTATTACATGCCTAATTATTTTTCATATTCATACAAAGTGTCTGCACAAAATTCTATGATAACCGCACAGGATAATGTGTCCTTTGCCCCAAATAAAGAATATTATGTATATAATTTGCTTGAAGAACTTGATGCGGTGGGTGAATATTTTTATGATATAAACAGCGCAATATTGTATATATACATTGAAAATTTTAATGATCAAAAATATGAGATTTATAATTTTAATAAAAATTTAATATCTCTGAGCAATTGCTCTGATGTTAAAATTAAAAACATGACAATCGAAAATAGCGGTGAAACTTTGGTTTCCCTTTATAATACAGAAAATACTACATTGGAAAATTGTATTTTAAGAAATGGAACAAAAAATGCTGCAAGAGTCAGTGAGTCGGTTAAATCAGGACTTTTAAATTGCGAAATTTACGATATGGGAACCGGAGGAGTGAGCTTGTCGGGAGGAAACAGACAAACCCTCAAAAAAGGTCGTAATTTTGTAAACAGATGTTCCATACATGATTGTCAACGACTTGACAGATCTTATACAGCGCTTGTTTCAATGAGCGGTGTTGCAAATTATGTTGTAAATTCGGAAATTTACAATACATACCATCAGGCAATAACAATTTACGGAAATGATCTTGAAATTAAAAATAACAAAATTTATAATGTATGCACCGAAACTTCCGATATGGGCGCAATTTACGTTGAGGGAGACTGGACTCTTCGCGGTACGGTGATCGAACATAATTATTTTGAAAATATACCGGCAAAAGGAGATTTGGGTGCATTTGCGGTATATATAGACAACGGAGTCAGCGGTATTACTGTGAAAAACAATATATTTAAAGATATAACAAGACAGGCGGTTTATATAAACGGCGGACGAGATAATACAATAACGAACAATATATTTATAGACTGCGGTAATCTTGGAGCAATTTCTGACATATACAATTGGGCAAGAGATGAAAACGGAGAACTGTTATACAGCTTTGATAACCCTGCACCTGCACCGGAAAAACTGGTAAGTAAATTAACTGCGGTAGAATATAACAAAGAACCGTATACAAAATATGAACATCTTGCGAATATATTGGAGGATAAACCGTCAATACCGAAATATAATAAGTTTACGGGAAATATTCTGATTAATTCGGGTACTATTGCTACTGCATGGCTAAGAAGCGTTACACTTGAAAAACTTATTGCTGACGGAGGATGTGAATATAGTGAATACATTTGCAGTACCGAAGATTTAACAGACTATGCAGGAGGTGATTATACAATAACTAAGCAAAAAGCGGAAGAAATTGGATTTACTTATTTTGACAATGTATTTGGAATACAGTAATAAAATGGAATGAAATAATATGTTTTTTTAATTACCCATGTAACAGAGAAAGGAAAGGGGAACAGCATGTTAAAGAAATACATATCATATTTAACAACAGCAGTAATGGCAATATCTTTAATACCGTCAAATGCTGAGGCTGAAGACAAATTAAGCATCAAATCTTTTAATGCGACACAAAGTGCGGTCATAATTGATTTTGACGGTATATCGGACGGTGCTTACATTGATGAATCAACAGTACAGGACAATATAGTATTGGAAAAACATTTAAAGGACGGAACAATTACCAAAGTATCGGATTGTGAATTTTTTGTACAAAAAGAAAGTATAAAAGGAGTAGACGCCGGAAATAGTGATGTTGTAACCAATAAAACCAATTCAGTAGTAATAAAGCCGGCAGAAGGTCTTACAGACGAAGCATTTTACAGGGCAGTTATAATGCCCGGATTATCGGATACTTCGGGAATAACCGTTTCGGACAGTCAAAATACCGGATGGTTTGGAATTGATATTTTGTTTTTTGATAATTTCAATGTGGAATTTGATGATGAAGGAGAACCTGTATATCCATATTCTTATGAGGGGGATAACATAAAAAGTGATTATTATACCGCAAGCAGATGGGATAGAGTACATATAGGAGATGAAACCAACAAAACGCCTCCCGCAGCATATAATGTTATGAGATGGATGTCAAATGACGGATCATTTTCCATTAATGAAAACGGTTTGCCTCAGTATAAAAGAAATGCGGATTATACAGTAGAATATACATATAAATATCCAACCAATAACAATACAAATTATGGTGATTCAACACATAAGCTTTATATGCGTTCAAATGTAACGTCAAACGGTGCCGGATTTGACATGGCGTCTGGTTATGGCTTGTATTTAAGAGATGATGTAGCAACGGTCGATAATTTGTCAGCACCTGTAAAATTTTATGTTGGAAATAAGATGCTTTATAAAACCGAAAGCTATGCTCCGGAATCGGCATTGGTTAATATTAGAATGTCTGTTATAGGTGATAATATTCAATGCTTTGTTGATGACAATAAACTTTTTGACGTAACCGATTCAACATATAAATCAGCAGGTACTACCGGATTTTATGATTATAACTCTACTGCATGGTGGGCACCTTCATATATTGATGATCTTTCGGTGACCTCTGTTATTAATTACGGACAGAATCTTCCGGAATTAAACGTTGTAAGCGGTGATATTTATGATAATACAATAGTTATTGAATTTTCACAAAGACCTGATGAAAATTATATAGAAGATTATCTGAGACTGGAAAGCGAAAATGGCGATGTGAAATGTACCTATGAGATTGTTGATAATGTTCTTGCGGTAACACCTGATACAAATATTGAAGACGGAAGTTATATACTGACATTAGACAGCGGTATATGTGCAGTTAATTCGGCAATATTAAACGATGCATATCAAATTGCATTTGAAGCGGCAGGAGGAGTTATCACAAAATTAGATATTCAAAAACCTGAGATAACAAATCTATCAGCCGATGTATTAAATAATATTCTGACAATAGAATATGATTATAGCGGTGCAAATGATAACAACAGTGAGTATTTTGTGTATTCTTCACCTACTTCTGACGGTGAATTTACACTTATTGATTCGGGACGTTTAACGGGAGATGTTTTAGAAAAAGAAGTGCAGGACGAGTACGTTGATTGTTATCTGAAAATAAAGGTTATACCATGTGACAGTAAGGGATATCTGAATAATTCTATCTATACAGATGTTTTTGCCGGAATGTTTGCACCTGTTATAACAAATGCGGAATTTGAAGATAACTTTGAAAACGGCAGTGTAAAAATTACAGGTTATGATTTTTATGATGAAAACGGTGATCCAAACTTAAGTGAAATACAATGGTATGCTGCCGATGAATTAGACGGAGAATATTTGCCTGTTGATAATGCAGTATCGGAAGAACTTGTAATTGATGATGTCTTAAGAGATAAATTTGTAAAAGCATATATCCTTCCGAAAACCGATACATATCCTACAGTCGGTGAAGTATATACGACAAAATATTTTTGCAGAATATATGAACCGGAAGCAATTAATGTAAAAGTTACCGGTGAGTCAACAATAGGAAATATTATAAAA
>CASFSH010000200.1 GCA_949297205.1 uncultured Bacillota bacterium
TAATGTAATATTCAGAAAACTGCTAATGCGTACTGCTAATTTTTGGGCCAAACACTCCCAGCCATAAATGATGCAACATATTGATTATATGTGTTTTTGAAATACGGGGAAATTAAAGTTCGAATCCAGCCACCCCAGCCAAAGTTGACAAGAGCCTATTTTAGCTAGTGCTAAAATAGGCTTTCTTATTGAAATTTCTACATTTTTACCGTCTAATAAAATTTCCGAACAAAGTAATTTTAAAATCTGTTGTTTTTTGTCGTTGTTCAGAAAATTCCATATCTGATCTGACATCAACAGCAACTTAGCCAAGTATTTGAGCGTTATTAACCCTTGCTTGGTTAAATGACTATAGTCCGTTAATCTCTCTTCCAATTTTTTCTTATCCTGTCTGTATTCGGTTAGTTTTTTGGTATATGTATCTTGTGTAATACTAGCTCCTGTATACAGGTCAATCAACCGACTCTCCTTCTCTGTAAAACCTTCAATTTGCCTTTCCAATGCTTTCTTAGCTTCTATTTCCATTTTATGATCTTTATATATTTCATCATTTAAGCAATCTACCATTTTTTCAACAACGCTTTTAGGTATATTTTTAAGCGTTTTTAATGCCTCCTTAACTTTTTCAACGCCTTTATCCTCTCTTGTACGATAACCGCCGCATTGCGGGCAAAAAAGGTACTTATAAACGATTTTTTCTCCGTCCTTCTTTTTCGCCGGATGTACATTGATATCGGTTGAAACAACACCACCACAGTTTTTACAGCGAATCAGTCCTTTAAATACATATTCATGCTTCTGCACCTTATGATTTGCCTTACCTTCTAAAATTTCCTGACACCTTTCAAACGTATAACTGTCCGTCAGCCGCGGATAACAATGCGGATAATATTGTCCGCCGCTATACATTTCCCCGATATAAAAACGGTTGCTTAATATTCCGCGGATAGTCTGTTTATGAAGCTTCTTACTGGTCTTCATCTTAAGCCCCAAATCGGCGGCTTTCCGCGTTATTTGCTCAAGATTATAGGTGCCAATCGAAAATTCCTTAAACAACCGCGTAATAATAAAATGGTTGTCCTCATCCAACACAATATCACTGTTACCCTTATTATCCTTTACATTTTTATAACCGACCGGTGCGTGGTGTGCCCATTTTCCCTCTTTACGCATTTTTTCAAAGCTGCGTATTACATTATCACTCATCGTATCTGTTTGTGACTGCGCAACTGTAACCCGAAAGTTCCACATCATCTTATCATGAGCTTTGGCATTTTTCGCCATAATTGCTTGTTCCGTCTGAAAATGAATTACCATTTTTTCTTTTTCAATAAGCTCATTCAAAACATTATATTCCTTAAAGCTTCTTTGCAGCCTATCAACTTTGTCACAAACCAACGCGACCGGATCTTTATATTTTTTTATGAAATTTATCATATTATAAAATTCTTTCCGCTCACCTCTGGTCGAACTTTCAACAATGGTAAACTGTTTGATAACTGTCAGCCCTTTCCTAATACAATAATTCTTCACCCGGTCTTCCTGAGCATCAAGCGAATAACCTTCTTTCTGCTCCCTGCTTGATACACGTATCCATAAAACGGCATGCTTTATATTTTTATCATTCACAACTTTTACTA
>CASFSH010000201.1 GCA_949297205.1 uncultured Bacillota bacterium
AGACAGTGGTCTTGATAAAGTTATAATACAGCAGGCACAAGAAAAAAAACCAATAATGGGAATATGTCTTGGAATGCAGCTTTTATTTGATAAAAGCTATGAATACGGGGAATATGACGGACTGGGACTTATTAAAGGTGAAATCAGACCAATAGCAGAAGTTATAGACAAAAATCTCAAAATACCCCATATAGGATGGAACTCACTGATTTTTACACAAAAAAAATCAAAAATTTTCAAGTATATAAAAGAGGGAGATTTTGTTTATTTTGTTCATTCATACTACGGTGCAAACTGTGATGACTTTGTTATTGCAAAAACTGAATACAGTGCGGAACTTACCGCAGCAGTAGAAAATAACAATGTATACGGGTGTCAGTTTCATCCTGAAAAAAGCGGTAATGTGGGACTTAATATTTTACGTGCATTTTGTGAAGCGGAGGTGTCAAAATGCTGATTTTTCCGGCAATAGATTTATATGAAAAAAAAGCAGTAAGGCTGTTAAAAGGTGAATATGATAAAATGACGGTATATAGTGAGAATCCGTTGGAAATAGCAAAAGATTTTGAAAAAAACGGAGCAGAGTGCATACATATTGTAGACCTTGAAGGTGCGAAAGACGGGACGACACCTAATTATGATACGGTGAAGGCTATTGCACAAAACACAAGTCTGTTTACCGAAATAGGCGGAGGAATACGCAGTATGCAGGTAATTGAAAAATATATAAATGCAGGAGTTGACAGGGTTATATTGGGTACTGCCGCTGTAAATGATGAAAATTTTCTTTCAGAGGCGGTAAAAAAATATAATGATAAAATTGCCGTGGGTGTTGATATAAAGGATGGATATGTTGCCATTAAAGGATGGACCGAAAAATCCGAATATAACTGCTATGATTTTTGTAAAAAAATGCAGGATATAGGAGTTAAAACTCTTATTATTACCGATATATCAAAGGACGGCGCAATGCAGGGCACAAACCATGAATTATATAAAAATCTTTCGGAAAAATTTAATTTAAATATTACCGCGTCGGGCGGAGTATCGGATATTGAGGATGTAAAACAATTACGAAGTATTAATTTGTACGGCGCAATAATAGGAAAAGCGTATTATACAAAAGCAATTTCATTAAAGGAAGCAATAGAGGTGGCACGATGATTACAAAGAGAATAATACCTTGTCTTGACGTAAAGGATGGAAGAGTGGTAAAAGGGGTAAATTTCTTGGGGCTTTCCGACGTGTCTTCTCCGGTCAGTCTTGCAAAATATTACAGCGATAACGGTGCAGACGAATTGGTGTTTTATGATATAACGGCATCAAGCGAAGGCAGAGCGTTGTTTACCGATATTTTATGTGAAGTGGCAAGAACAATATTTATTCCGTTGACTGTAGGAGGAGGAATAAATACTGTTGAAGATTTTGACAGAGTATTAAAATGCGGTGCCGATAAGGTAAGTGTAAATTCCGGAGCAATAAGAAATCCAAACCTTATATATGAAGCGGCAAAACTATATGGAAATCAATGCGTGGTAATTTCGGCAGATGTAAAACGTGTTGACGGAGTGTTTAGAGTGTTTGCAAAAGGCGGACGTGAAAACACAGGCATGGAAGCGATAGAATGGATAAAACGCTGTGTTGATAACGGCGCGGGAGAAGTTGTATTAAATTCCATAGATACCGACGGCGTGAAAAAAGGGTTTGATATTGAAATGCTTGATGCGGTCTGCAATGCGGTAAATGTCCCGGTAATAGCATCGGGGGGCGCAGGGTGCATTGATGATTTTGTAAAGCTGTTTTTAACTTTGCCGAAAGTTGATGCAGGACTTGCAGCGTCAATATTCCATTTTAACGAGGTCAGTATTAAGGATTTAAAAAATAAACTTGCCGATAACGGTATACCGGTACGTATATAATGCTCACTGAATAAATGCGATTTTCAATCGCATTTAAAAAAATTATGACTATTGTCAAAATTTTTCATGTAAAATCGAAGATTTTACATAGTTCGCATTGATAAAGTCTGCTGAAATAAATATTTTGGGGGCA
>CASFSH010000202.1 GCA_949297205.1 uncultured Bacillota bacterium
AGAGGCGAAAAAGACGGATTTTTAAGTGTCAAGTTGAATACAGATGAAGATACCATGACACAATATCTGAAAAATGAAACAATAACAAATAAATCTCCGGCCGAAAAATATCTTGAATTGACCTGCGAAGATGCATACAAAAGACTTATTGCACCATCTATAGAAACAGAAATAAGAAATATTCTCACCGACAGAGCACAGGAAGCTGCAATAAAAATATTCTCGAAAAACCTTAACGGGCTTCTTTTGCAGCCGCCTATTAAAGGAAAAACAATCTTAGGACTTGACCCCGGGTACAGAACAGGTTGTAAAGTAGCTGTAGTTGATGAAACCGGAAAAGTTCTAGATACAGGCGTTGTATACTGTACTTTAGAGCATCACGATAAAGAAAAGGCAAAACAAACCTTAAAATCTCTTATAACTAAACATGATGTTGATCTGATTTCCATCGGAAACGGCACAGCATCAAAAGAAACAGAAATTCTTGTAGCACAAATGCTTAAAGAAATAGATAAAAAAATATACTATATGGTAGTAAGCGAAGCAGGTGCATCGGTGTACTCCGCATCAAAGCTGGCAGCCGAAGAATTTCCCGAATATGATGTATCTTTAAGAAGTGCAGTATCAATAGCAAGACGTCTTCAGGATCCTTTAGCCGAACTGGTAAAAATAGATCCAAAAGCAATAGGTGTAGGTCAATATCAGCATGATATGAACCAAAAAAAATTAGGTGAAGCACTGGGTGGAGTCGTTGAGGACTGCGTAAACAGTGTCGGAGTGGATTTAAATACCGCCTCCCCATCTCTTTTATCATATATTTCAGGCATAAACTCAACAGTTGCAAAAAACATAGCATCATATCGTGAAGAAAACGGGAAGTTCAAAAATCGGTCCGAATTATTAAAAGTATCAAAATTAGGTAAAAAAGCATTTGAACAATGTGCGGGATTCTTAAGAATTACCGATGGTGACAATGTATTTGACAATACATCAGTTCATCCTGAAAGCTACAAGCCCGCTTTGGAACTTTTGGAGAAACTCGGCTATGAACTATCAGATGTAATTAATGCAAATATTTCGGATATACGGGAGCGTCTTTCAAAAAACAATATCGACAAGCTCTCACAAGAACTTGGAATCGGTATACCTACAATTAAAGATATATGCGACGGCTTGTTAAAAAAAGGACGCGACCCGAGAGAAGAACTTCCCCAGCCTGTTCTTTTATCCGATGTCATGGATATTAAAGATTTAAAGCCTGATATGATAATGACCGGAACTGTAAGAAACGTTATAGATTTCGGTGCATTTGTGGATATCGGAGTACATCAGGACGGACTTGTTCATATTTCTCAAATCAGCGACAGATATATAAAACATCCGACAGATGTTTTATCTGTAGGTGATATTGTAAAGGTAAAAATACTTGAAGTGGATGTTAATAAAAAACGTATATCTCTAACCATGAAAGGTCTGTAATCTACACGTGAAAAGGGGAAAAAATAATGACTAACACAATAAGCTTTCCAAAATTAGGATTAGAATTTAATATAGACAGAGTTGCATTTCATATTTTTTCAAAACCTGTATACTGGTATGCACTTATTATCCTTACAGGTTTTGCACTTGCTCTTATTTTTGTAAGTCTGACATGTAAAAAAAGAGGTGTTAATCCTGATAATGTATTTGATATTGCATTTTACGGATTAATTTCCGGAATTATATGTGCAAGAATATACTATGTTGTATTTGACCCTGACTGTCTTGACGGAAACATACTGAACATTATACGGATCTGGGAAGGCGGGCTTGCAATTTACGGAGGAATAATCGGTGCTATAATTTCAACTATTATTTATTGTAAAGCAAAAAAACTATCCATACTGAAAACCTTTGATGTATGCTGTCCGGGTCTTTTAATCGGTCAGGCAATCGGACGTTTTGGAAACTTTGTAAATGCAGAAGTATACGGCGGAGAAACAGACAGTTTTATTGGTATGTCTATAAACGGCAACCCTCCCGTTCATCCGTTATTTTTATATGAATCACTTTGGAATATTGCAGGATTGATTATTATACTTATTTTCAGAGACAAAAAGAAAACAGACGGTCAGGTATTTTTCTTTTATACATTATGGTACGGTATAGGACGTCTGATTCTTGAAGGGATGAGACAAAGCGAATATATTTTGTATATGATAGACGGCGTTTTGGGAATTTCTCAATTTGTTTCGGCTTTGTGCATTATAATTTCCATTGCTGCATTAATCTATATATCGAAAAGACCGAAAAGCAATAATGAGGATATTTAACGAAAGGTCAATAAATATCATTTTATGTTAACTTTGCTCACAAAAACAAATTTTAACGCATTAATTGTCTTTTTTTGTCATACGATTGTTTTAAGAATTAAAGAAATAATATTGACACCTTTTGTTTTTTATTGTAAAATGACAGTGTAAAATAAATTATTATCGAATTTTATCACTTCTTTTGCAGAATAAATGGATAAAATCCGACAACTATTTTATCTTACATAATTTGCAGTAAAGGAAGGATCATCATGGATGAAATAAGCGCCCTGAGACAGGCTCTCACAAAATGCATTGAAAGCAAAAATCTGTCGCTTACCGATAATTCGATTGTTCAAAAAGCCTTACAAACCGAACAAAAGATAGAAATGCTTATAAAAAAATAAAAGATACCATTAAAAGCACAGATTTAACTCTTAAATGCAGATACCACAATGGTATAATAGGGTGATTCCCTTGTTTGTTCTCATAAAATTTCCTCATTCTGTTTTCAGAATGAGGATTTTTTTATATCAATTACCTTTTTCTATACTTATTTCATAAAATTTTCCTAACAAGTCATCAATAGACAATTTTTCTTTCTCTTTTCCTGATATATCTGTTATGCATTTTCCTTCATGCATCATAATAAGTCTTGATCCGTATTCAACAGCAAAACGAAGATTATGAGTAACCATAAGAGTCGTTATTCCCTTTTCACGTATCATTTTATCGGTAAGTTTCATAATATTCTCACTTGTTTTAGGATCAAGTGCCGCTGTATGTTCATCCAAAATCAACAGTTTTATATCAGTCATTTGCGCAATAACCAATGCAAGTGCCTGTCGCTGTCCTCCCGAAAGGGCTCCCACTTTAACATTCATACGGTTTTCAAGACCCATGCCACATTGTGAGGTAAGTTCTTTGTAATACTCAATTCTTTTTTTATTTACCGCAGGTGATAATCCGAAATTTTTTCCCTTGTTATCCGCAAGAGCCATATTTTCGATTATGGTAAGATCGGGACAAGTTCCCATTTTAGGATCCTGATAAACACGACCAATAAACTTTGCACGCCTGTATTCATCCAGCAAGGTAATATCTTTTCCTTCAAATATTATATTTCCTGCATCAGGAGCTATTGAACCGCATATAAGATTTAACAAAGTTGTTTTTCCCGAACCGTTAGAGCCTATTACCGAAATAAATTCACCACTGTTTACAGTAAAATCAAAATTATCAAATAAAGTAACCTGATCAACAGTTCCTGCATTAAAATATTTCTTTATATTTTTCAGTTCAAGCATTTATCTTACCTCTTTTCGTTTTAAGTTTACCGCTCAGAACCAATGCAAGCGTAAACAGCACTGCCATTATTATTTTATTATATGCAGAAGGTACTCCCAGGAATGTGGCAAATCCCAGGCAAGCCTGATAAATTATTGACCCCAATATGACCATTGTTGTGGGTTTCATAAATCTCACTCTGCCGAATACAGAAAGTCCTATAATAAGTGAAGCAAGGCCTATAACTATCATTCCGATACCCATTCCCTGATTTATATTACCTCTGCTTTGTGCTATCAATGCACCTGACACCGCTGCATATCCGTTGCCTATTGCCAATCCCAAAATTTTGCTTCTTCCTTCATTTTTTGCAAGCATTGTAACAAACTGCGGATTATTCCCCGCCGCCCGAAGTAAAAGACCGTTTTTGGTTTTCAAATATACATCCAATATAATTTTAAATATTACTGCTATTATAAAAAATGAAATTATTTTACGGGGATTAATACCAAAAAAATCTGTAGGAAGCAAGGTTGCCGGAAAAGTTCTTATCAGCGTAGGAACACTTCTGCCCACATCTATTGTGGACAAAGCCCCGTCTCCTGCCAGATTTCCTCCCATACCCACAACTGTTGTTATAAGATTCACGGAAATTAATGCCGTAGATACAAGAATACCGCAAAGCAACGGTCTGATTTTGAGTTTTACATGCAATATTCCGGTTATTGCACCAAATATAAATCCCACCAGAAAAGCAGCAATCATCGCAAGCCATGGATTAACTCCTGCTGTAACAAGAAGTCCGAAAGCAACTCCTCCGGATAAAACAGTACCCTCTACCGTCAAATCAGGAAAATCCAGTATTGTATATGATATATAATAACCCATTGCAATAATCGCATACATAAATCCGTCCTGCAATATTACATCCAACGAACCTAAAAATTCAAGCATTTGCCGTTCTCCTCTTTCCAGTATTAAGAATTTATATATTTACATTCCATTAATTCATTATAAAAGCAACAATGCATCAGACAATCATTTGTTTGTTACAACTTTTTCCGCATTTTCAAACCCCTGAGGAATCGTCATATTAAATGATGAAAGTACATCTGTATTTATAACAGGCGTAGAGTCTGATATTGTTCTTACAGCCATTTGATCAAGGGCTGCACCCTCCAATGCTTCAACTGCCATTTCTCCTGTAACCTTTCCCAAAGCCACATAATCTATTGATACCGAGGCAAGACATCCGTTTTTAACCTGCTCTATTTCAGAGCCGTAAACAGGAATACCTGCATCATTTGCGGCGTCAAGCAAAACACTCAGGTTGTTTACAACCTTATTGTCAGTAAAATTATTTATACAGTCAACCTGTGCACAAAGCGCTGCAGCAGCAGACGGAATATCCGAATCGCTTTGAATACCTGAAGATTTAACTTCAATTCCTTCTTTTTCTGCAGCTGCCGTAAGCAACTCCAACTGAGCAATGGAATTTGGTTCGCTTGTTGTATAAAGCACGCCAATGGATTTTACATCTGGCTGCAATGATTTAATCAAATTAACCTGTGCTACCATATCAAGAACATCGGATGTTCCGGAACAATTAAATCCCGGTCTTTCCATATTTTCTACTATTCCCGCACCTACAGGATCGGATACCGCACAAAAAACAACCGGAATATTCTTATCCTCTGCAGCTGCAAAGGCAGAACTTGCGGCCGGAGATGCGATTGCTATAATCATATCATAATTTTTTGCGGCAAATTGTTTTGCGTATGTACTGCAATCGGTATCTGCAGCAGAATCCGAACCTATCTGTCGGTCAATAACAATATCATCACCGTATTTTTCTTTTAAAGCCTCTTCCACTCCCTGATAACAATTATCAAGCGACGGATGACTTACATACTGTACAACACCTATTGTCTTTGTATTATTACCCGTTTCGTTTTCATTTATTGTTTCCGTACCGTTATTACAGCCTGATACCAATCCGGCCATTAAACCCATTGCTATAACCATTGAAATTAACTTTTTCATAAAATCCTCCATTCCGGTGTCAAAGCACCAATTAAAATTTTTAATCTATCATATGATCCGGGGATATGGATTTAAACATCTCGCGCGCCGATATTTAAAATAAAAAACACTCCTATCCCAATTTCTTGGGACAAGAGTGTATAATAATCTCCTGCGTTGCCACCCAAGTTCATCCTAAAAAGGATGCCCTCACCGACATACTATCATATGTCTGCCCATTTATACGGTCGGCCTCCGTCGCCCCTAACCTTTCGGATCAGTTTGCCCTCACGGGTCCATTCGCTAAGGTCTGTTATACTGCAATTCCACCATCTGCAGCTCTCTCATAAAACAGTTTTCCAAAGTTACTACTCCCGATCATCGGTTTATAATATATTAGCACAATGTTTTTATTTTGTCAAGACTTTTTTATTTTATCTCATTTAATTCCACAATTTCGGTATTTTCGGGAGAAAGTTTTTCTTCCATAACCTCAAC
>CASFSH010000203.1 GCA_949297205.1 uncultured Bacillota bacterium
TATCAAGAACCATTTCGCTCCATGTGGCGAGTTGTATTTGTGCATTTTTAAATAAATTTTCTACACTCATTGTTGCATAATTCCCAAGTTCATTTGGAAATTTTTCTTTCATCAAATCAATTATTTGTGTAATTTTATCAGTAACTCCCGGATCGTTGTATTGTATATGCAACAAATATCTTATAGGTGATTGAATAACTCTGTAAAGACCAATCAGTATCGGAAATTGGATAAGCATGGGAAGACATCCGCCCATCATACTTATGTTATTGTCTTTATATAATTTCATCATTTCAGTCTGAAGCTTTTGCTGATCGTTAGCATATTTTTTTTGCAGTTCAGCAAGATAAGGCTGAATTTTTGCGGTTTTTTTCATTGCTCTTTGAGAACGCAGATTAAGCGGGATCAAAACGAGTTTTATAATAATGGTAAAGAGTATTATTGCCAAACCGTAATTCTGAACCACCCTGTATATAAGATCCAGTATATATCCCAAGGGTATTGTTATTATATCAAATAAACTAAACTCCATACTTTATAACATTAACTCCTTTGTAAAATTAAAATTAGATACAAATGATATTTAAAAAATATCATTTCAAAGGATCATATCCTCCTTTATGGAATGGATGGCATTTAAGTATTCTTCTGACTGCAAGATATGAGCCTTTAACCGCAACGTATTTTTTTATTGCCTGTAAAGCATATTAATATCAGGTGGGAATAAAACGACAGGTAGGATACCTTTTCAGCGGAGACAAATATTTTCTGTAAAATTCAATTAATTTTATCAGAAGTTTTTTCATCATTTTTTATCAACCCCAATTTCGTAAAGGCTTGTTCCATATCTTTATAGATATGTATACATTTACAAGAAACAGACCTTGTTCTTGCTACCAGAACAATATCATATCCCATATTAATTTTATTTTCCAAAAGGCGGTAACTTTCGCGCATAAGACGTTTTACACGATTTCTTTTTACTGCTTTTCCTATATTTTTTCCGCAAGTAAGCCCCAGCAAGTTATAACCTTTTTTATTACGCTGAACATAAACCACAATATTGGATTTTACAATACTTTGTCCTCGGTAATACAAACGTTTGAAATCTTTGTTCAGTTTCATAAATTGTGTATTTTTCATTTAATTTCCGCCTTATAGATTTTTCAAATGTTAAAAAAGGCAAAAAGTCAGAGAAACAATGATCTCCATACTTCTCGCCTTATTCGTCACATTGTTTACGCTGAAAGTTTCTTTCTGCCCAAGCGTCTTCTTCTTGATAAAATCTTTCTGCCTGATGCAGTACTCATTCTTTTTCTGAATCCATGTTCTTTGCTTCTCTGACGTTTCTTCGGTTGGTAAGTTCTTTTCATTTTCTGCACCTCCTAATTATTAATAAGTATAATCGTCAATATTGGAAAATCAATACATCTGTGAAAAAGACTTTCCTATTATTACCGAAGCTTCAATGTAAAAGCATCAAATAATAAAAATAGACATCGTACCTATTATATAAGTTTTTTCAAGGCTTGTCAAGGGTTTTGGTATTATTTTAAACAATTTTTTTCTTTTTTATATAAATTAACGGTAATTTTATATACAATATGGCGTCTTGCATGGTAAAAATGATTTCAAGCAGTATAAAACACAATATCCTACTATTTTTATTTGGATTGTTTCAAAAGCTTTTCAAGTTCATTTTTATTAAATATATATTTGTTATCACAGAACTGACATGTTAATTCGGCATATCCCTGTTCATCTATCAGAGATTTCAGCTCATCTTTGCCGATAGATATAAGAGCTTGTTCCATTCTCTCTTTTGAACATTGACATTTATATTGTGGAGTAACCGTTTTGTTTTCTATAAGCATATCATATCCATCACAAATATAAAACAGGATGTCTTCAGCTGACATACCTTTTTCTATCATTTCGGTTACAGGAGGCAGGGATTTCATTTTTTCTTCAAGATCTGCAGCAACTTCCTCACTTGCTTCAGGCATAAGCTGAATCATAAAACCGCCGGCACATTTTACTGAATTGTCTGGGTTAACCAATACTCCCAAAGCTATTGCCGTAGGGATCTGTTCACTTGCGGCAAAATAGTAGGTCATATCTTCTGCAATTTCACCTGTCACAATAGGGACTTGTCCCGCATAGGGCTCTTTCATGCCAAGATCTCGTATTACATTTAAAAAACCTTTGCCGACTGCTGCACCAACATCAAGTTTCCCGTTCTTTTTCCGTGGAATGTCAACATAAGGATTTACAACATAGCCCCGAACTTCCGATTTGTTATTGCAAACAGCGACAATACTTCCAATAGGACCGTCTCCTTTAAATTGAATGGTGGTGGAATCGGTATCATTTTTCATTCCTGCACCTATCATTGCAGAAATAGTTAATACCCTGCCTAAGGCGGCTGTAGCTGTGGAATAAGTTTTATGTATTTTTTGCGCTTCATTAACCAGATCGGTGGTTATTGCAACAAAAACTCTTATTGCACCATCCATAGAGCTGCCTCTTACTAAAATATCTGACAATTTTTTTCACTCCGTTTTGCTTTTTATTTTATCATATTTAAAGTTATAGAAATGTATTTTTATTCTTCTATAATTACGTTTACAAATACCTCTGTATCTTCAATTGTAATATCTTTTTCGGAAGTAGAGGGTTTAACGCTTACGGTCTGTTCTCCGGTACCGGATACAGAATCAAGATTCAATTCAGCTTTTATGTTATCGGAAGTTAATTTTTCCTTAGGACCGGAAATTGAAACTTGTACGGTATTATTTTGTAAAGTGTATGTTTTGTTTGAGGTGTTTTTAACGTTTAAAGGAACTTCAAGTGTTTTTTCCTCTTTTTCAAATACTTCAAGTTCAACAGTAACATATTGGCTTTCCGGAGGCAGATATATACCGTCTGGTTGTATCAATTTAATTTGGTATTTGTTTGTTCCGGGAGTCAGATTTTCAAATTCTGTTATATTTGTTATACTTTGAACGTTTCTGCCCTCAAGTGATTTTATACCTACACTTACTTGATCAACGTCCTGAGAAATCAGTTCAACAGTGTATTTATCATCAATGTCCGACGGAATTGATAAATTAATATCAAGAGTAATTTTATCGTATACATTGTTTTTAACAAGTATGCTTTGGTCTGATATAATATCATTTATTGGAAGTATTTCCGAATTGTTTTCATCTTCAAAAACGTAATTGTATGTTTCAGAGTTTGTTTGTGTCATTGCAGCAACGTCTATATATATTGCTGCATGATCTATTCTCTCAATATCATCCGCAGTACCTTTTACTGTCATAGTACTTTTTTCTGGTAATGATTCAACAATAAACGATTTATTCTTATCGGAATTTTTCTGAATTATTGTTACAGGAACTGTTTTTTCTTCCATTTCTTTAACAGTTACTTCAATATATCTCGTGTTACGTTTTGAAATATAAACCGCATTTGAAGGTATATCAAAAACAGGTTGAAGTTTGTATACTCCGGGTTCTGATATTTGAGATAAATCAACACTTGCGGAAATGTTACCCATTACAGAAATCAAATCCTGTCTTTTACCTCTTATTACAATAGAGGCATCTGAAATGGAATTTTTTTCGACAATCATTAAATTTTTGTTTAATAAAGAGGATTCATTAATAAGCTGTACATCTATTGCATTCAGTTTAAAATCAATAGAAGGATTTTCCGAGTAAATTACAAAAATCCATACAAGTATAGCTATAAGTACAGAAATCACTTTTGATATTCTTTTTTTGGAGCCTGTTATTTTTTTCATTTTGATGCCCCCTTCCAGAATTTTATTTTATTTGAATCGGAAGGAGAAGTTTTCGGAGTTAATGCACGCTGAAGAGCATTCTTTAAAGTTTCGCCGTTAAGATTTCGCGTCAGCGTTCCGTTTATGGCAATGGAAATTTTTCCGGTTTCTTCGCTTACAACAATAACCATTGCATCGGAAACTTCACTCATCCCCAAAGCAGCTCTGTGACGTGTGCCGAGTTCTCTTGAAAGATTTGTATTTGAGGTAAGAGGTAAAACGCACGCTGCAGTGTATATTTTATCTTCTCGTATTATAACCGCACCGTCATGAAGCGGCGTATTGGGAACAAAAATATTTTCAAGCAAAGAAGAAGTAACATCAGCGTTTAGTATGGTACCTGATTTTACTATATCTCCAAGTTTTGTTTCTCTTTCAAGAACAATCAAAGCACCTGTTTTTGTAGAGGAAAGATTAACTGTTGCAATAACAATTTCATCTATTAAATTCTGCAATTTGTCATCGCCTATTTGATTAGATCCAAACTCAATCAATTTACCAACTTTTGAACGGCCGACTCTTTCAAGCATACTTCTAAGTTCCGGTTGAAAAATTACAACAATTGAGAACAATCCGATCTGCATAACATTTTTTAGTATGTAGTTTACCGCCGTAAGATTCATCCAGGCACTTATAGGTACAAATAAAAACAGAATTGCAACACCTTTTACAAGCTGAAGAGCACGAGTTTCACGTATCATTTTTAGAAGCTGGTATATAAGAATTGCAACAATGACAACATCTATAATATCTGTTATTTTTATCAGTTGTATAAATTTTGAAAAATAGTCAAAAATCCCTTCCAAATGAATCCCCCATTCCGTAGTAATTATAAGCAGTATATAATACCTGTTAGATTATATTATACTATATTTTTTATTATATTCCAATATATTTTTGAATTAATTAATAAAATTGTAACAAAATGAAGAATATTATTGTTGTAGGTCTGCAATATTTGTTATCTTTATATGTTTCTTTTTGATTGCGTAATTAAGTGTGTTGAATGCCCCTACAAAATGATATTTCACATAACAGATCAGAAAATCGAAACAGTTAATCATATATTGATTTGTTTTTATAATTTTATATCGTATAGGGGTATTTGCCGGTATGTCGGCAATAATGATATTATTAAAGTTGTTATAATAATATTGTTGAGATTCATTTATTTCTTTTGTAATATAAGGGATAATTAGATTCAAATGTATGTGTGGGTATTCTTCTTTTAATTTTCTGACGATACTTGCAGCAGCTTTGTCATAGCCACCGTAATTTCCAACCCAAAATTCTGATACATTTTTTTTCTATATGTTTTATACATTCCTTGTAAATTAATTGTTTAATTGTATCATCATATAACATATTGTGCCCGGCAAAACAACAAATAGCCATTGTAGTGTCCTCCTAAAATATTAATCATATATCCTATTAGGATATATATGCTATTCTAACATATTTTAAAAGGATATACAATACATATAATAAAATTTTTAAGGTGTGAGAATATGGATATAGATTATAAAGCAATAGGACAGAGGATAAGAAAAAGAAGAAAAATGCTGAACATAACACAGTCGATACTTGCTGAACGTGCGGATTTAAGTGATACAAACATATCGCATATTGAAAGAGGTGCAACAAAATTAAGCTTGCCGAGTCTAATTGCAATTGCGAACGCTCTGGAAACAAATGCGGACAGCTTGTTGATGGACGTGGTAGATAATTCGGAAGTGGAGTTTAAAAAAGAATTTGCACAGTTATTAGACGGTTGTTCGGCGGAGGAATACAGACTTCTCTATAATTCATGCCGTACAATACTTGAAACTTTGAGAAATAAATAGAAGTACGGCAGACGATTTTATATGCCGTACTTCTATTATAAAATAATGTATTTATTTATTTTTTAATTTTTCTATAAAGTTTGAATCATTTTTGGAAAGCGTCAACTTTTCAAGCATATCGGGACGTTTTAAAAATGTGTTTTTCAGTGCCTGCTCGTGTTTCCATTTCTCTATTTTTGCATGATGACCGGAAATTAAAACATCGGGAATTTTTACTCCCATAAATTCCTCCGGTCTTGTGTATTGAGGATATTCTAAAAGTCCGTTAAAATGACTTTCGTTGGTATAAGAATTTTCTCCTGCCAAAACTCCGGGAATCATTCTGCTGACTGCGTCAATAACTGCCATTGCAGGTATTTCACCGCCGGTCAGAACAAAATCACCGATTGAAATTTCCATATCAACAATCATATCAAGGACACGCTGATCTAT
>CASFSH010000204.1 GCA_949297205.1 uncultured Bacillota bacterium
TTTTTATATATAAATTATATGATTTTATTGAAATTCCCATTAATGAGGATTGGAAAATAAAAATGTCATCTATGCTTTTTGAATATATACTATATCTCAACGAAGCGGTAAGAGATACCATGGCTCCACCGAACAAATATAAAGAATTTTTAAAACCTGCCATATCATATCTTTCATATAATCCGGATATTCCGTACAATTCAGCAGAACTTGCAAAAATTCTAAATATAACGCCTACTCATATGTGCCGTATTTTTAAAAAGGCATATGGAATGCAGCCATGTGAATATGTACAGCGTATGAAAATTGATTTTTCAAAAAGGCTCTTGACTCATAACGTATATGAAACAATTTCAAAAATCGCCCGAACCTGCGGTTATGAAAATGTAAGTTATTTTAATCTTATATTTAAAAAATACACAGGAATGTCACCTAAAGAGTACAGAAAACAAGCAATAGAAAATTACCGGGGATTTAACATTCCCCGGTAATTCATTTTTTATTTTAATCATTAAATTTCTTATCAATACTATCGTGATAATTTTTATAAATTTCACTTACTTCTTTCCAGTCATCATCACTTAAAAATGAAAATAATTCAACGCCGTAAAGATCAGGTATTCCGAATTTTGTACAATTTCTGAACCCCAGCATCGCATCACGTCTTCTTGCTCCCGACATTCCGTCGGTATCAACCAATATATCGTCACCAAGCATTGTTGTTCCAAGCATTGTCCTTGCTTGCAGATTTGAAAATCCGTTATTGCTTGCAGCATAATAATCATGCAGACGGAACATATCTGTCACTTCACGAAAATACGGGTGTGCACATGAAGTGGAAATAAGCGCATCCGGTTTTATCTGTTTGGATATTTTATAAAATAGCGACAGCAGTCTTTTCAGCAATTCAATACCGTATACGCCTTTTTCATGAATCTGCAGTCCTTCACCAAGAGGCATAACATTTGCAAAATCCAATTTAAAACCGTCTGCATTATAACAGCCCTCATCATTACTTAAAAGTCTGTATAAACTTTTTTCCAGTCTTTTTATGTACTCAGGACTTGTAGGATCAACATAAATTGCTTTACCGTCCTTTAAAACACACTCTTCATCAGGTAATCCCTCACAATTCCAAAGCTTTACCCACAGCTTAACTTTCAGTCCCTTAGAATGACATTCATCTATGAATTTTCTCATATCGGGCCATTTGTTTGTATCTGCCTCAAGAGTACCGTATTCTTTCTGCCATTTATCATCTATAATTACTGCGGTAATTGTTATATCCTTTTCTTTGCAGCTGTTTAACATTTTCCTGTACTCATTTTCATTTGAAGCATCAAGTGCACTTGAAATTATTTCCTCAACAGGCTTACCTTCAATTTGTTCGGCCCAGTTAATATCTTTTTCCTGTTTTTTTGTCAGGCACACCCATTGATCTCCCCAGCCGCAGAACAGCGGTCCGTACCACCATTTAAACGGTTTTTTTTCATCTTTGTTGCAATATCCGTGTACATAATGATAATCAGCATATTTTCTGAGAATATCTTCTTCATTCTTTCCGACGTTTACTATTATTGAAGGAAGTTCAAATTCTCCGCACACTTTTGTATACTCATAAAAATCAGTAACAAAAGAACATCGGTTATCCTTATATTCATAATTGAAATAATCAAAATTATATTTGCCCTTTTCTGTTAATAATCCCACGCCTGTTATCATAGGATTCTGTTCCATATCAAAAATATAACAAAGCGGCGGAGGTGTTAGAAACATAAGATCATTAATACATGACTTAGTCATCAGATAATGAGGATTTACTTCGCCCTCACCGTGTATTGCAGGCAGATAATAACCTGAAGTATTAAAATCACTTTCATTAAGATACATTACTTTACCCGGTTTTCCGCTTCCATGTACCTTCACAGAGTAAATCAAATTTTCTTCTTCGATTATAAGTGTATATATTTTTTTATCCCATATACTGCTTTTTGATACCCATTGAAAAGTATTTTCCGACATATGTTCAAAAGATTCGATTTTTTCATTCTCGTCATCATTTACTGTTGTTTTTACATTAAAGAAAAAAACTTCTTCCCCTTCAGATATAAGATTAAACCCTTCATTATATACATCTACACAAAATTTTTCTTTTTTGATCAGCACAGAAAGCCACCTCTTTCACAAGTTTCATTTACTGAATAATATGCGTAGTATAACATATAACATTTTAAATGTCAATATTTTTATTTTTATCATAAAAAGAATGATGCCGGTTAATAACAGCATCTTCCCAATAATTATTTTGTATGTTTTATTATTCCGAAAGCCTTTGATATTTCCATTACAATAACCGGCACAAAAATTAAAATAACAGCGATAATATATAAATTCAAAGGCAAAATCATAAGCTTAAAAGCAACTCGAACCGGTGTAAACAACACAAGTAACATAAGTCCTACAGAAACAAGTGCTGCAAGATTAAGATTTCTATTTCCAAAAACACCTATTTTAAAAAGAGAATGATCGGATCTCATATTGTATGACTGTACAGTCTGAGAAAGGGCAAGTACCATAAATGCCATTGTCTGTCCTCCTGTCAGCGTTCCTGTTGTTCTCTCACCTATCACAAAAGCCACCAAAGAAAGAATTGCAAACATTATACCCTGAAGTATTATCCTTATTCCAAGACCATGAGCAAATATTCCCTCGTCTTTCGGTTTTGGTTTATTTTGCATAACATCTTTTTCAACAGCCTCCATTCCCAGTGCTATTGCCGGCAGGGAATCTGTAACAAGATTTATCCATAAAAGCTGCATGGATAAAAACGGAGTTTTCTGCCATAACAGCATAGCAACAAATACTGTAATAACTTCTCCTATATTTGTTCCGAGAAGGAATCCCACAACCTTTCTTATATTTGCATAAATTCCCCTTCCTTCACGTACAGCGTCCACTATTGTTGCAAAGTTATCATCGGTAAGCGTCATATCTGCGGCACCCTTTGCCACATCTGTACCGGTTATACCCATAGCACAGCCAATATCCGCAGCCTTCAATGCAGGTGCATCATTTACACCGTCACCGGTCATTGAAACAACCTGATTTTTTCTTTGCCATGCCTTAACAATCCTTATTTTGTTTTCAGGCGAAACCCTTGCATAAACAGATATTTTTTCTATTTTATCATCAAGTTCTTTATCATCCATCGCATCCAGTTCTGCACCGGTTATTGCCATATCGCCGCTTTTTAAAATTCCCAAATCCTTTGCTATTGCAGATGCAGTTATTACATGGTCGCCGGTAATCATAACAGGTTTAATTCCGGCTATTGTACAAAGTTTAACAGCTTCCTTAGCTTCCTTTCTCGGGGGATCAATCATTCCCACCAATCCCATAAATGTAAGTCCGTTTTCTATTTCTCCGGATTTAAGTGTTGAAGGGATAGAATCAATTTGTTTATATCCCACCGCAAGTACACGAAGAGCTTGTTTGCTCATATCATCCGTTATCTGTTTTGCCTTTTGTATATCACCGGATATTATTCTGTTTTCCATGACATCAAAGGCACCTTTTACAATTACAATATTTTTTCCGTCAATATTATTTATTGTTGACATCAGTTTTCTGTCCGAGTCAAATGGTATCTCTGCCAAACGAGGGTATTTTTTATTCAATTCATCCTTTTCCATACCATTTTTATATGCAGCCGCCACAATAGCTGTTTCGGTAGGGTCTCCTATATGCTGTTCATTATTTTCATCAAATATCACCGTTGCATCACAGCACAAAGCAGCATATTTTAAGAGTTCTTTTACATTATCGGAACAATTATTTGTAATTTCTTCACTTTCTTCATTTTCTGAGGAAAATGCTTTTACAAGTGTCATTCTGTTTTGTGTAAGTGTACCTGTTTTATCAGAACATATAACTGAGGCGCTTCCCAGTGTTTCTACCGCCGGCAATCTTCTTACAAGAGCATTTTTTCTTGCCATTCGCTGAACACCGATTGAAAGCACAATGGTAACAATTACCGGTAATCCCTCCGGAATTGCAGAAACAGCAAGAGAAACAGAAATCATAAAAATTTCCATAATAGGTGTTCCCGACATTATTCCCACAGCAAAAATAATCCCGCAGGCAACAAGTGCTATCACGCCTAAATATTTACCCAACTGAGCAAGTTTTTTTTGAAGAGGAGTTTGAGTTTCTGCCTCATTATCCAGCAAATCCGCGATTTTGCCCATTTCAGTATTCATTCCTGTTGCCGTAATCACAGCAGATGCTGTACCGTAAGTAATACTGCATCCGGAAAATACCATATTGCTTCTGTCACCTATCGGAGCATTTTCCTCAACACTAATTTTTGCATCTTTCTCACTTGGCACCGATTCACCCGTCAAAGCTGATTCCTCTGATTTGAGACTGACGCTTTCAATTAATCTTGCGTCTGCAGGTATAAAATCTCCTGCTTCAAGCTTTATTATATCACCGGGGACAAGTTCTTTTGCAGATATGATTTCTTCTTTTCCATTACGTATTACTCTTGCATGTGGAGCTGATAAATTTTTTAATGCTTCAAGTGCTTTTTCCGCCTTACTCTCTTGAATCACTCCCATAACTGCATTAACAATTATTATTAACAAAATCAGACCGGGCTCAAAAAATTCCTTTGGATTTCCTTCGACACACGCTATAATAAAAGAGATTATTGCCGCAATAATAAGAATTATAATCATTACATCCTTAAATTGTTCTGCAAATCTTTTTATATTGCTTTTTTTCTTTTTCTCTTTCAGTTTATTTTCGCCATACTGTGCAGTAAGTTCTGCAGCCTGTTCGGAGGTTAATCCTTTATTTACATCTGTTTTAAGTTCTTTTATAACTCTTTCTATTGATTGATCATGAAAAGTCATTTTATCCTCCATTCCGCCGCCAACGCGGCGGCACAAAATCCTAACGTGAAAAAGAAGCAAGCAGATCGCCGTTTTGAGGAACGACGGCGTATATGTATACTCCGAATCATGAAAAACGGTGAGATTCCCAGCTTATCTTTCACGTTATCCTCCTGTTTTTCGTTAAAAGCCTATAATGTCTGAAATATGCAAAATGCAGCTGATATTTTTTCACCGTTAAATTTTATTCATAAAATCTGTTCTATCAAATCCGGTTTCGTACTGAATTTTAACAAATCAATAACTGTATATCAACATTTTATATTATTATCTGTTTTAATTCTGTTTTCATACATCAAGTTATTTGTTTTTACTATGTATGTGACACATTTTCCTCAAGCCAATTGTTAAAATCAATAAGACTTTTTTTACTGCCTGAAAGATATAATATATCATTTTTTTTGAAAATATAATCCGGTGTGACTGTTTTAATTACATTTCCGTCATTTTCTATTGCTATTATATTTAAGTTAAATTTAGTTCTGAAATTTGTCTGACGTACGCTTTTACCTATAACTGAATCAAATATCTGAAGTTTTGTAATATTTATGCTTTCGCTCAATTGAATAAAATCAAGCGTACGTGACGCCTCAAGCCTATTTGCAAGCCTAACTGCCATATCTCTCTCAGGATATACAACTTCTGCTCCCAGTTTTTCGAGCACCTCTCCATGTTCGTGAGAATTTGCCTTTGCAATTACTCGCGGTATTCCAAAAGAAATCAAATTCAATGTAGCAAGAATTGAAATATCCATTTTTTCACCTATACATACAACTGCCACATCACAATTCTGTATTCCTGTTTCAGCCAATGTTTTTTTGTCAAGAGATACAGTTACAAATGCATTTTCCGTAAATTCCCGTATTTCTCTTACCTTTTCTTCATCACGGTCGATAACCAGCAATTCACATCCGTCACTTGCAAGCTCACGTGCAAGTGCCATACCGAATCTTCCCAATCCTACTATTCCGTAAGTCATTTTTTCTTTTTTTATTCTACCAAACATTTTTTTCCTCCCATAAGTTATCCTATTGAAAGATTTCCCACCGGGTAATTTATACGCTCCTGCTTGCCAAAATACCATAATGATGCAACAGTAAGCGGTCCCAGTCTTCCAATATACATTATAAATATTGACAATAATTTGCTTTGCACCGACAAATCAGGTGTTATTCCCGTTGACAATCCCACAGTGCCAAATGCACTTGTTATTTCAAACAATGCATCAGACAAAGAAATATGAGGTTCCATCACTTCAAGAAGATATGTTCCAAACATAACAACACCCAATGCAAGTAATGTTATAACCGCAGCTTTTTTAAATGCTTCATTGGGTATTGAATAATGAAATGCTTTTTCGCTTTTATTTGTAGCTGCTGATTTTATTCCCTGCAAAAGCATAAAAAATGTGCTTGTTTTTATTCCGCCCCCAGTGGAACCCGGAGACGCACCTATAAACATCAGAACAGTAAGTACAAGAAGTCCTGCCCGTGTAAACTCTCCTATAGGATATGTTGAAAATCCTGCCGTTCTTGCAGAAACACTGTGAAACATTGCACCCATCCATGAAATATTCTCAGTAATTTTCAATAATACCGTACCTGCCAATATTAAAACAACACTCAGAGATAAAACCACTTTTGAATGCATTGACAACTTTTTAAAATTCAGTTTTTTCATCCATAATTCTCTGATAACAAGAAACCCGATACCTCCTAAAAATATAAGCATACATGTAGTTATATTCAGAACTACATTCTCCTGATACGGAATTAAATTACGGAATCCTCCTAAAATATCAAATCCTGAATTGTTAAATGCAGCTACGGAATGGAAAATACTTATCCATAGAGCCTGACCAAACGGATAATCTCTTATAAATACGGTAAAGCTTAATATTGCTCCTATACACTCTATTATAAGAGTAGTAATAAAAATGCTTCTGACAAATACAACTATTCCCTTTCCTGTATTAAGGTTCATTGCTTCTCTTATAATTGTTCTGCCTTTTATGTTCATTTTTCTTCCCAAAGCAATGATTATTCCGGCCCCAATTGAAGTAACACCCAAACCTCCTATCTGAATAAGCAATGCTAAAACAAATTGACCGAAAAAGGTAAATGTATCTCCAGCGTCAACAGAAATCAGTCCTGTTACACAGACAGCACTTGTTGACGTATAAAGAGCATCAATATATTTCAAGCTGACTCCTTCCTTTATACTTGCCGGAAGCATGAGAATAAATGATCCCATTAATATCACACTGATAAATCCCAACGCTATTATTCTGGCAGGAGAAAGTTTTTTTATTTTTTCCACCAACAGTGACACCTCCTTTAATTTTTATCATATATTATATCAGTTTTGCAGTAAAGATACAGTAAAGAAATGATAATAATATTACAATACTTTATTGTCAAACATAAATTTTTCTGGTATAATATTTCTGATTATATACTATACATTAAAAACATAAAAGGGAGCGTCCGCAAGTGAAAAGTAACCTGCTGCATGATGTACTTGTTACAGTATCTACATTGGTCATTTCATTTTTTTTAAGCCTGTTTTTACAAACAGCTTTAAATATTGATGTTATTATACCATCGCTTTTTGCACTGTCGGTATTCTTTATTTCCATGTTCACACAAGGATATATATATGGAATTATATCAGCTTTAATATCAGTTATAGCAGTAAATTTTGCTTTTACTTTTCCTTATTTTTCCTTTGATTTTTCTGTTCATGAAAATCTTGTTTCGGCACTTATAATGATAATTATTACATTTCTAACAAGCGCTCTTACAACAAAAATCAAACTTCAGGAAAGAGTTAAAACTCAGGCGGAAAAAGAAAAAATGCGTGCAAATCTTCTTCGCGCTGTTTCTCATGATCTCCGAACACCCCTAACTGCAATTTACGGATCAAGTTCAACTGTTATTGACAATTATTCGACACTTAGTGATGAA
>CASFSH010000205.1 GCA_949297205.1 uncultured Bacillota bacterium
TATAAAAAAATGAAAAGTATATCTGAAATTGATAAAAACTTTCAATCACAGCAAATACAAAAAGATAATATAAAAATATACGATATTGAAGAAAGTCCGTTCAGACTTTATGGAATATTTAAACCTGAGAATGAAACCGAATTTATCAGGATACCGCGAAAAACAGCAGAGGAAACAAGCGAAAGTGTGGCAATGTTAAACAGTCACACAAGCGGCGGACGTGTGCGTTTTAAAACAGACTCCAAATACATAGCTTTAAAATGTATCTTGCCGTATATTAATCTTATGCCTCATATGCCGCTTACCGGCTCGGTTGGATTTGATCTTTTTGCCGACGGAAAATATTTGAAAACATTTATTCCTGATATTGAGAATTTAAAAGAATACTATGCTCATTATAATGACAAGAATTATCAAATGACTTTGGGTTATGAAGATATAATAGAATTTAATGACAGAAAAATGCGTGATATAATTATTAATTTTCCTTTATACAATGCGGTAAATAAAGTGTTGTTGGGAATGGAAGACAGTGCAAAAGTCGAAGCGGGAAATGAATATCTGCATAAAATCCCCGTTGTATTTTACGGTTCTTCCATAACGCAGGGAGGATGTGTTTCAAAACCGGGAAATTTATATGCAAGCGTTCTTTCACGAAAATATAACTTTGATTTTATAAATCTGGGTTTTTCAGGCAGCGCGTTGGCAGAAGACACAATCGCTGAATATATATCAAATCTCGAAATGAGCATATTTGTTTATGATTACGATCACAACGCACCAAGTGCAACGCATTTAAAAGACACTCACTATAAAATGTATAAAACCGTAAGGGACAAGCATCCGGATATACCTATTATTATGGCATCGCGTCCCAATATGTGCATAGATGAAGAGCATATTACCGAAAGAATAAACATAATAAAAGACACCATAAAAAAAGCCATTGCAGAAGGTGATAAAAATGTTTACTTTATAAACGGACAGGATATGCTAAACAGCCTTGACCCAAACATGATGAATGTTGATACCTGCCATCCCAACGATTTCGGATCCTATTGCATGGCTCAGGCATTTGGAAAAATAATAGAAAAATTACTGTAATTATTAACAACTCGAAAAACCGCCGCACACTTTAAAGTATGCGGCGGCATATTTTATTTAATTTATAATTAGTTCAACTCAGCAAAATACTTGATTGTTCTAACCATCTGGCTTGTATATGAGTTTTCGTTGTCATACCATGAAACAACTTGTACTTCATATAAATCATCAGCGATCTGAGCAACCATTGTTTGAGTTGCATCGAACAATGAACCGTATCTGATACCGATAATATCTGAAGAAACAATCTGATCTTCATTATATCCGAAAGATTCAGATGCAGCAGCTTTCATTGCAGCATTTATTGAATCCTTTGTAATATCCTTACCTTTAACAACAGCTGTTAAAATTGTTGTTGAACCTGTAGGAACAGGAACTCTCTGTGCAGCACCGATTAATTTTCCGTTCAATTCAGGAATAACAAGACCGATAGCTTTTGCAGCACCTGTTGAGTTAGGAACGATATTAACAGCGCCTGCTCTTGCACGTCTTAAATCACCTTTTCTGTGCGGGCCGTCAAGAATCATCTGATCGCCTGTGTAAGCGTGAATTGTAGCCATGATACCTGTTTGAATAGGAGCATAATCGTTAAGAGCCTTTGCCATAGGAGCAAGACAGTTTGTTGTACATGAAGCAGCAGAAATGATTTTGTCATCAGCTGTCAAAGTCTTTTCATTTACGCTGTAAACAATTGTCTTGAGGTCATTTCCTGCAGGAGCTGAAATAACAACCTTCTTTGCACCTGCATCAATGTGAGCCTGTGACTTTTCTTTTGAGCAATAGAAGCCTGTACATTCCAAAACAACGTCAACACCGATTTCTCCCCATGGAAGATCAGCAGCCTTAGGTTCGCTGTAAATTGTGATTTTCTTTCCGTCAACAACGATATAGTTTTCTCCTGCTTCAACTGTATGTCCGTCATATCTTCCCTGAGATGAATCATACTTTAAAAGGTGAGCAAGCATTTTAGGATCTGTTAAATCGTTTATTGCTACTA
>CASFSH010000206.1 GCA_949297205.1 uncultured Bacillota bacterium
CCGGCAGTCGGATATTTTTCGGCAACCAAAGTAATTAACGGCTATCCGGATGGAAGTTTCAAGCCATATGGTTCAGCAACAAGAGCCGAGGCGGCAAAGATTATATCATCAATATTAGATTAATTCTTAAAAACGGGTAAATAACACTAAATGCGAAAAGGAAATTTATCCTTTTCGCATTTTTGGTACTTGGAGGTAATTATGAATAACAAGAAAAAAATTTACATCATTTCAAAGGAACATTTCGATATTGTCTGGAGAAGATGTTTTGACAGGAATTTTGAATTTAACGGACAGAATTATGTGTCATATGCCGATTTGCAGGAATACTACATAAAGGACAATATTGAATTGTGTAAAAAATATCCGTCCTACAATTTTGAAATAGAGAGCGTGGCGGTTGTAAAAAAATTTTTGGAAAGAAACCCCGATTATGAGGAAATCATTAATGAATACATAAAGGAAAAGAAAATTTATATCCCGTTCTCCGGTGTAAATATTGTTGATTCCAATATGACAAACGGCGAAAGTATAGTAAGAAACTTTTTGTACGGATATTACTATCTAAAAAATAAATTCAACTATACAGCAAACGGCGTTGACAGAAACGACGCTTTCGGAAACTCTGCTCAGATTCCGCAGATTGTCCGTGGGTTCGGCTCAAAATGGCTGTGCCATATCGTTTACAGTCCGTGTACCGCTCCGTATTGGAAGGGGCTTGACGGAAGTGTTGTATTTAATATGGAGCCGCCTCGTATCGGTGACATCGGCGGTTATCTCAAATACAGACCTTGCCCTGTCTGTAACGGTCATCGTGACAAGCATTGTGATTACTGCAATGACAGAAGAATTGACGAACAGTATATGTGCAAGGTGAAATTCCCACTTGAGTTTGACAAAGAAGCGGTTGAAACGCTTGAAATTCCGGGATATATATATTCCGGCGGAGAAGAGGTTTTGCCGACAGATAATATAATTAAATGGGCGGAAGAAAATCAGGATAAATACGATATTGAATTTATTCCGTTTAATCATTATACAAAATATTATGCCGACTATATTGAAAATGTTGATAATCCGTCTTCGGAGGATATTTTTGCAAGCGCAGAATTGAACACAAACAATACCGGAACGTATGTTACAAGAATAAAAATCAAGCAAGGGGTAAGAAAGCTTGAAAATTCAATTTTCGGTGCGGAAATTTTATCAATTGCCGCAGGGGGCGAATATCCGTACAAAAAATTTGAAAGGGTTTGGGATAACGCTTTGTTTACAATGTTTCACGATGCGCTTCCGGCAACAATTATAGATGCCGCTTATGATGAAATAATGGACTCAATAGCGGAAGCACAGAAAATAACCGATCAGATAGTTGATGAAAAAACCGGACTTGCAGTCAAGAAGAATGATGCTGTTCTTACTGTATTCAACCCGACCGGAATTGAGCTTTCGGCAGACTGTGAGGTCAGATTGAAAAACGGTTTGACTGTTGAGGGAGTAAGCATTTCGGATTTTAAGGAGGACGGAGAAGAGGTTGTCATTAGGTTTAATGTTGACAGCATAGGAGCCTTTGAAACAAGAAAATATAATATTATCCGAAGTGATGAAAAATATAACAGAGAGGTGCTGTTTGAAGCAGATGAGGAAACCTCATCCGGCGCAGGAATACTTACAAACCTTTCCCCGAGAATAAGAGAGGGCAATGTAGTGGGAGAGGCAGTAATTCTTGAAAATGAATTTTACAGAATCAAGGCGGAAAACAGCGGAATATCTGAAATATTTGACAAAAGGCTGAACAGGGTAATAGCGAAGGAAAGTGAATACAAGGTCGGAGAGTGGATTCTGGAGCATGACGAGGGGTCACCATGGGCAACGCTATCTCCCGATATGAGACGGCAGCCTATGTCAAAATACACCAAAATCACATATAACGAAAAGACGCCGGACTATCACAGAGTTACATATAAAATTATACCCGGCCCGATTGACGGCTATTCGGTATCGGGAATTGTGATTGTTTACAGTATTACTCTTGCAAAAAATAATGATAAAATACTTTTCTCGGCAGATGTTGACTGGAACACGCAAAACTACAGATTAAGAATTGCTTTCCCAACCGAGCTTGAAGGAAAGCATATATATGAAATTCCTTACGGCATGATTGAACGTAAACCGTATGAGCCTAACATTGTTTTTGAAGACGATTCCACAAACTGGGCAAGTGCCGCCGGAGATTATCCGGCAATCAACTGGGCGGGAATTGATGCCGGTAACGCAAGTGTTGCACTTTTCAATAACGGAACACCGTCATACCAGATTAATTCCGATAAATTTGATAAACAGAATATTTATCTTTCTGTTTTGAGAAGCCCATCGGTCGGTACATATCTGCATTCACCCCTTGAATATTCCATGACCGATTATGACGGAATGCGTGATGTGGGCATACATCATTTTGAATATGCACTGAAAGCATATGACGACAGCTTTGAAAATAACAGTGTAGTTGCCGACGGAATTGGGTTTAATACTCGTCTTATCACATTCGGCGGAGAGTGCAGGCTGAAAGAAATGCCTCAAATTCTGACGGATAACGCAAGGGTTTCTTCAATTATTCCGTCCCGGGATAAAAAGGGACTTATCATGCGTGTTGTTGAATACAGAGGTCGGGATGCACAGCTGAAAATAAAGCTGCCCGATTATGTAAAATCAGCTGCCCAAACCGATTTAAAAGAGGATATCATTAAAGAAATATCGGTATTGGATAATGCAATAAATTCAGAAATAAGGCATTTTGAAATAAAAACCTTTTATCTTAAAGTTTAAAATGTCAAAAACGGAGGATAAAAATGATTAAGGCTAAACCAACTAATAAGCAATTAGAATATCTTGACTGGGAAATCGGTGTGTTTTTCCATTTTGGGATAAGAACGTTTTATCAGAATAACGAGGATTGGGACGAAAAGCCCATGGATGCGTCGGTGTTTAATCCGTCAAGGCTTGACTGTAGGCAATGGATAAGAATAATCAAGGAAGCCGGTGCAAAATACAGTGTACTTACCTGCAAGCACCATGACGGATTTGCAAATTGGCCGTCAAAATATACGGAGTATTCCGTAAAAAATACTCCATGGAAAAACGGACAGGGCAATGTTGTAAAGGAATATGTTGAAGCGTGCAGAGAATTTGGTATAAAGGTCGGTCTTTATTACAGCCCGGCTCAGTTTGGCTCAAGAAAAATGCAGGGACGTGAATATGATGATTACTTCATCAATCAGATTTCCGAGCTGCTTACGGGCTATGGGAAGATTGATTATTTGTGGTTTGACGGCAACGGCTCCGAGAACCACGAATATGATTGGAAACGTATAGTAGGGGTAATTCGTGAGCTTCAGCCGGAAATGATGATTTTTTCAATGTGGGATCCCGATACAAGATGGGTAGGAAATGAAGCAGGTATTGCACCGTTTGAAATTTATAACACCATAACACCTGATTCCCATTGGCAGGAAGTGGCATGGATTGATGAGGACAGATTTTTGCCTTATGAATGTGATTGCCGCATAAGAAGAAAAAGCTGGTTTTATAAAGAAGCCGATGAAATCTACTTAAGAGATGAAGAGGATTTGTTGTCATTGTACGAGTATTCTGTCGGACGCGGAGGTAATTTGCTTTTGAATATCGCCCCCGACACCGAAGGTCTGCTTCCCGAAAAGGATAGCTGTAATTTTATTTCATTCGGAAAAAAATTAAAGGAACGTTTTCAAAATGCGATTGAGTGTAAAATTACCGCTGAGGGTGATGAGTTTTTCATTGAAACCGATAAAGAAAATAAAGTGAATTGTATCGTGCTTGAAGAAGATTTGACAAATGGTGAATCTGTTACCCAATTTGAAATTATGCAGGCAACGCCTGCGTATGTTTCGATTTATACCGGAAAAAATATCGGTCACAAAAGAATTTGCACTTTTCCTAAAACATTTGGTGACAGATTTAAAATTAAAATTTCCGGACACAACGGAGATTTCAAGATGAAATCAATTAAGCTTTTTAACATTGTATAGCTTTTACATCGGCAAGAAAAGAACATTTCGATAATGGTAAGAACTCGTTTGATTCTTTAAGAATATTGAGATATGGCAGAGTCTGCCACATCAGCAGTGGTTCTAAGCTCAAATATAGGTAGCCAACCTTCGTAGCGTAAGCGTTGTGTGGCGTAGAAAGGGCAGAATATACAGCATTAATTCAATTTGTTAATAATAAATTTCGGCTTTTACCTCAAGACAGGATACAGCAATGCTGAAGGGTAACAGGAGCTGTCTTGTGGATTTTGCAATAAAACGGGCGGTGATTTTTCATCGCTCGTTTTACCCGTTTTAGGGAAAACCAATGCATTAAACTTAGGGGTTTGGGGCAGAACCAAGTTATGTAGTTTTTTGATTATGAATGATTACTAACCGGCTAATGACAATATCCCAGTTCTTGTACCTCTGAGTCCATTTTTTTGGTAATATTCTGTGATGCAAGATACAACATTTTTCTGATCGAATTATCATTAGAAAATACGGATTTTGTCTTTGTTATTTTT
>CASFSH010000207.1 GCA_949297205.1 uncultured Bacillota bacterium
ATAATTTAAAAAAAACAATTTTTTTCCCTTTGTAAAATGTAAAAAACTCGCCCAAAAAAGATAAAAAATACGAAAAAAACAGATGTTTTTTAATGAGAATTTTTAAAAAAATAACAAAGAAAATTTTAATGTTGACAAAAAAGGAAATAAGTGTTATTATATTTATAATGTTTTCAGCACACAGAGTGCTGAAGAATGGAGTGCATGAGATGGCTTTTTCAAACGATAAGAAAATTGTCGATAATATATCCGAAGAAATAATAAATAAATTTACCGATATGATTTATACAAAGGGTGTGAATAATGTCACGGTAAAAGATATTTTAAAGGAAATGGATATGACAAATCGTGTATTTTACAATCGTTTTCAGAATATAGAAGAAGTTTTCAGCATTGTTCGTCAGCGTTTAATGGACAGAACACGCAAATGTATTGATGAAGCAAAATATGACGGTAAATCCGATTATTGCGATTATCTTACATCCATTGCTATATCCGTTATAGAGCAAACATATGAAAATAAAGTGTATTTCAGCGGGTATACTTATGAGAATGATGAATTGAACAATTCATACAGACAATGGTGGATTGAGAAGATAACCGAATTAATCAGATACGGCATTGACATAGGTGTTTTCAGAGATGTTAATGTAAATTTGATGTCTTATTCTGTATGGTGTTATTGCAGAAGTTTCAATTCCTGTTCCGTTGGCGATAATTTATCGACACAAGATGCATTGCTTGCTTTTAAAATGGGATTTGAATGTTTAATGAGAGGATTAAAATCCGATAAGATAGCGGGGGCGAAAACATGAGTTTTAAAATAATAGGAACCGGTAAATATATACCGGATTATTCTGTTGATAATAATATGATTTCACAATATGTTGAAACATCAGATGAATGGATAAAACAGAGAGTAGGTATTGCAAGCAGATATATTTCAACAAAATATACAACAAATGAAATGGGTGCTTTTGCTGCAAAAGATGCAATGGAACAGTGTGGTGTTACTGCTGAGGAAATTGATTTGATTATAGCATCAACTTGTTCATCGGAATATGCTTGCCCCACCGTTGCAGGTTTTGTTCAGAAAGAAATAGGAGCAGATTGTCCTGTTTTTGATATAAATTCAGCGTGCAGCGGATTTTTGTTTTGTCTTGAAACAGCTGCGATGTATATGAACAGCGGTAAATATAAAAAAGTTCTTGTTGTGGGTTCCGAAAGAATAAGCAGACTCCTTGATTGGGGTGACAGAAGCACTTGCGTAATTTTCGGTGATGGTGCCGGGGCAGCTGTTCTTGAAGCGGAAGACGGTCATTATCTTGCGTCAAAATTATTTACAAAAGGTGATACGGAAATTATAGAAATACCTTTAGATATTGGTAATTCACCGTTTTATAAAGGAGAAGCAAAAAAACCGGCAATTAAAATGCTGGGACAAGAAACTTTTAAATTTGCTGTCAACAGTATTGTAAATGATTGTCTTGAGGTATTGGATGCGGCAGGACTAAGTGTTAAAGACGTTGATCATTTTGTTCCGCATCAGGCAAACAGCAGAATAATTAATTATGCTGCAAAACGTTTGGGCGTTCCGGAAGAAAAGTTCGTTTCAATAATAAGTGAATATGGTAATACTTCTTCTTCAAGTGTGCCTATGGCTCTTGATGTTTTGAACAGATCAGGAAAGCTTAAAAGAGGCGACATTGTTGTTATGTCAGCTTTCGGCGGTGGCCTTTCGAGTGCTGCATGTGTTATTAAATGGTAATTAAAAAGAATTTCAACACTATAAGTGATGAAATATATAAAAAAATAAATCAGGAGGAATTTTAAAATGTGTATGGAAAAATTAAAAGAATTATTGGCTGATCATCTTAATATGGATGTATCTGAAATCTCAGATGATATGAGTTTTGAAGATTTAGGTATTGATTCATTGGATGTTGCTGAAATCATGATGGAAGTTGAAGATACTTTCGGAATTGAAGTACAGTTTGAAGAAGTTGGTAAAACTGTAGAATCTTTGGCTGCTTATATTGATTCAAAAACCAATGAATAATATTATTTTGAATATTGCAGACAAATGAAGCAAAACGAAGTTTATGTCATTCTTATATTAAAGACGTTTACTGAATATACAAGTCGCAATTCTTTTGCCGGATCTTTTGATTTTGCACAGGTTGCATTGTAGATGCACCATGTATTCTTTATTTCTGAATATACGGTTTCGGAAAACAATGATAAAGAATGCAAAATCTTCGATTTTGCTTCTTAAATTTTGTATAAAATTTTATGTGATTCTAATAAAATTGCGTTTATTTTTTATTACTTATATAATGTAATACAAATTACTGCAAAGTTTATTTTTATTATAGATTACTTAATGCAATGCAGTGGAGGTATCGGAAAATGATAAAGACGAAAATTACGGAATTACTTGGAATTGAATATCCATTGATTCAGGGGGGGATGGCACATATTTCGGATGCCGCTCTTGCGGGGGCAGTTTCTGAAGCAGGTGGATTGGGTATTATTACATCGGTAAACAGGGATCCGGAGTTTCTTAAAAAAGAAATTGATAAAATAAGAAAGATAACTGATAAACCGTTTGGTGTTAACATAATGCTTCAAAGTCCTGATATTGAAAAAACAGCACAAATCATAGTTGATGAAGGTGTTCCTGTTGTTACAACAGGTGCAGGTAATCCTGCAAAATTTATGGATATGTGGAATAAAGCAGGAGTTAAAGTAATCCCTGTTATCGCGTCAGTTGCAATGGCACGTAAAGTTGAGCAGACAGGGGCTTGTGCAATTGTTGCAGAAGGCTGTGAATCCGGGGGTCATGTAGGCGAGATGACTACTATGGCACTTATTCCTCAGGTTTGTGATAATGTTAATATTCCTGTAATTGCTGCAGGCGGTATTGCTGATGGAAGAGGTGTTGCTGCAAGCTTTATGT
>CASFSH010000208.1 GCA_949297205.1 uncultured Bacillota bacterium
ACGGAAGATTTTTACCTAATAATGCAGTAAGTTCAGATGAGGCATTAAAGGTTATGGTAAAACTTTTGCGTCAGGATTTGTTTAATGAATATAAACAGGTTTCATCAAAACTTAATTTGATGAAAGGAATTAAAGAAACAGATAAACTTATTAAAAGAGATATGTATAAGCTGTTATATAATACACTTTTTGCAGAGTGTATGACTATCGAAATTACTACAAGTGAAACAGTTTCATATACAAGTTCACAAGATGTGTTGTTGATAAATAAATATATGAATATTTATGAAGTGAAAGGCAGCATAACCGATAACGGGATAACTGCAATAGACGGTGAAAGCAATATTAATGAAGATACTGTAAAAATCGGAGATAAGGTTTATTATAAGTCAGACACTAATGCAGAAGAATATCTTGGTTTTTATATTACCGGTTATTATAAAGAAATAGATGATGAATATTATTTGGTTTGGGTTGATGAACCAAATGAATCAAAAAATACTTTTATAACCATTAATGCAAAAGATATTGAATATGCTGATCTTGAAAAGATTGAGTATTATGTTGGTAATAGGGTGAAAACCGCAAAAATATCATTATATGCAAATTACATAAAAAACGGGAAATACACATCAAGTTTGACTAATGAAGATGTAAACAGTCAGACTGCGATTATTACATTAATTGCCACAGACAACAAAAATGCGTATAATATAGTTAAAATAGACATATATGAAGCATTTTTGGCAAAGAGCATCAATAAAACAGAGTACAAGATAATTGATATGTTTGGAAAAACTCATGAGTTTAGTGATGAAACAAAAGTTTACGGCAAAGATGGAGAACCGGTGGATTTTGAAAAAATTGCTCCCTATGATGTTTTAGCGTGTTATCAGGTTGGTGATGATTACCGTCTTGAGATTTGCACCGACGCACAATATGCAGAAATCGCTTCTGTTAATTTAACTGATAATATTTTAACCACGACCGAAAAAGATGAACTTATAATAGCTGATGAATATATACAAAACAGTAATGTCTTGCCGAAATTAGGTGAAGAAGGAACAATATATACTGATTTATTGGGTAGAATTATATATTTTGAAAAGGCAAATACAGAAAATCAATCTGGTGTTTTAATAAGACTGTATGAAGAAGAAGACGAGCCGGATAAAGTATGGGCAAAAATTTTCACACAAGATGGTGAAATGAAAAATATATATTTCAAGGAGAAAATAAAGTTCAATAATGTGTCAGTAAAACCGCGTGTATTATTGAATAATAATATTTTTTATGAAGATGATGCAGAATTTATTCGTCAGGTTATATTGTATAAAACAAACAGGGAGGGTGAAATATCTCATCTCTATACAACACAGGATTGGAATGAATCTGAGGTAATATTGCAAACAGCAGGTAATTTGGCATATACATACAGAAGAAACGGTATTCATGCTTATTATATGAATACAAAAATTGAAGGGGTACCGAGAAATTTATATATAAATACCAGTGCAATAAATTATAGTATTCCGCTTGATGCATCAAGAGATGATTTATATAAAGTGACAACGGGTGTTAAAGATTACACAGATAACACGTCAAGAACATTCACAGCTTTCTTTACATCGGAACTTTCAAAAAAAATGTCAAGAGCTGATATAACTTTGTCATTTACCGGAGATGAATCGGTAGGACATAGGGAAGCGGTTGTTGAAAACATAGTATCAATAGTAAATGAAAAAGATGAAATAGTTGATAAACTAATTGTTTTGACTGAGGGACAGAAAAAAGAATATTACTCAAAACCCGGAGTAAACATTAACGGACTCAAACGCGGAGATGTTATAAAGATTGCAGAAAGTGAAGGGGAACTGCTAACATATGTAAAACAATACAGTGCAGCAATGGATATGTCATCCTTAGAGCTTCTGCTTGATAATTTTGAACCCCAAAATTGTTTGAAGTTCTGGAATTTAACAACAGATGAGGGCTTGAGTGAGACGGGAGATTATATTAATAAAACAAATATTTATAAAGAAGATAATTACAAATTCGGAGGACGAATAAATGATTTCCCAAATACTTATTACCAGTTAAAAGGGGTTATTGTTGATATTGAAGGTGATTATGCAATTGTAAAAGAGCATAGAACAGGAGAAGAACATGTTTTGATGTTTGCAGCAAATTCATCTGCATATTATAAAACATATTTTTATGAATATAACTCAAAGAGAAATACTGTAAATGTAATAAGTCAGACAGATGTAAATATTGGAGATGAAGTACTTATGAGTATAGAATCCTTAACAATGGGATTTTGTTATTGCATAAGATAAGGAGACAAAAACATGAACAAAAAAAAGTTGACTGCAATTTTTGGTATGATGTTATTGCTTTTTATGGTGAATACGGTGGTATCAGCGGAAAAGGAGGTTGTAAAAGACACATTTGAAGAATATAAAGTTGGAGATCAGAATGTAGAGGGCTGGAATATATCTCCTAATGTTAAAGCAGATGGCAACTATGCCGAAATTGCACAAGATCCGCTTAATTCTCTAAATAAAGTGCTCAAATTACAGTCCGGAGCACAGACGGTAAATGCCGTAAGAGAGTTTGAAGATATAGGAGGAATTGTTACAATAGAATTTAAAGTCAATTTTCAACAAGCAACAATTCATCATTTGTGTGATATAAGCGGCGTTTTGATGAATATGCCATATCAAGGACAATTTTGTATAAACAGTGGTGCCAAAAGTGGGTGGCCTGTTCCTAATGTAGGTGTAGAATATAATCGTTGGTATGATATGGTATATAAAATTGATTTTACCGAAAAAACATTTTCTATAGAATGCGATGGGATTATTTTTGTTTCGGGAGAGCCGTTTATGTCGGTGGATACTGAAAGTATAAAGACAATTACATTTAATGACGGGGGCAATACAATGTATATTGATGATGTTCAAATATCATACAGCGGAAACATTGTAAAGAATTATTTGAAATTAGTCTCTGATGTTTATAAAGTCAATGCAAATTATAAACAAATAAGCAATATCAGATATGAAACTACGGTTGATGAATTTTTATCGAATCTTACTTTTGTACAAGGAGCTTTATATGAAATAAGAACAAGTGAAGGAGAACCATATACCGGGAAATATTTAGAAGATAATTTGATATTAAACATTACATCTCCTATTATTGATTCAGAAATTGATTTTTTAATAAGAGTCAGACCTTGGGTGGCATCAAGAGAAACTATAATGCTTGTGAGTGACAGCGTCACATTTTCAGCATATGAAAACTGTCATATTGCAAAGGGAGAAAAAAAGGATAATGGTATTCAATATATTGACGGCATAAGATATTTTCCATTAAGAGCGGTATGCGAAGGTTTTGATATACCGATTGAGTATGATTCGGTATCAAAAGTTGTATATGTAAACAGTCAGCCTTTAAATTCAGGAATTATATTAAATGATATTACATATGTGGATGAAGATGTTATAAAAAATTTATTGAATAAAGTTATAGTTTATGATGATAACGGAATATGTGTTATTAAAAATGAACAGCAAGACGTAAATGAATTAGTGGGAAATATTATTGCAGATGAAATACATAAAAGAATGAGGGGAGAGTAGAAAGAATGAGAAAGATTTTTATATTGTCAGCATTTATATTCTTATGTATATCATCTGCAGCATATGCAGATATTTACGTTTCACCTGAGGGAGATGACAGCAATACGGGCAGCTTTGAAGAACCGTTTAAAACAATAGAACGTGCACAGGAGGAAGCAAGAAAACAAACAGGAGAAGTTAATGTTTTTTTGCGTGAAGGATATTATCATATAACCGACACATTGGAGTTTGATTGGAGAGATTCAAATCATACATATTCTGCGTATCAGAATGAAGATGTGGTTTTAGAGGGCGGATACGAAATAAAAACCGACATATTAGAAAATGTTACAGATGAGAATGTATTGAGAAGATTGAAAAAAGAGGCTGTAGAAAATATTTATAAAATAGATTTACAGAAAATAGGAATAACGTCAATTGACGATATTGAAGTTACAGGTTTTGGAATGGAAACCAATGCTTACAGCGAAAATGTTTTATACTGTGAGGGTGAGATGATGCACTTGGCACGATGGCCTAATGAGGATACTGTTGCAGTAAAGAAAATAATTTCAGCAGGTTCCGGTGCAAATGATACTGTGAAAAAAGGCGGTATATTTGAGTATGATGATGAGATTGTAGAAACCTGGGAAGATATAGAAAATGTATGGATGTGGGGTACATGGTATTATGAATGGTCACCCTCTACCACTGCAATAGAAAAGCTTGACACCGAGAAAAATGAAATAACAACAAAAAGCTACTCAAGATATGGTTTCATGGGAGGAGCAAAATATTATTATTTTAACGTTTTGGAAGAATTGGACTATCCGGGAGAATATTATATTGACAGAGATAATCTTATTTTATACTGTTATCTTGATGAAAAAAAACCTTTATATTTTACAGACACAAAAAATGTTATGATAAATATAGATAATGTTGATAATATTACATTTTCCGGTATTACAATTCAGGGAACGAGAAATACGGCAGTGACTGTTAATGACGGTAACAAAATAACCTTTGACGGATGTACGATACGATATATCGGTAAGCAGGCAATGAATATTGAGGGAGGTTATAATCAAAAAATCATAAATAACGAGATATATAAAATGGGAGCAGGAGGTATATATATTAATTCAGGTGACAGGAATTATTTAAGATCTTCTGATGCATTAATAGAAAATAATCACATTTATGATTTTTCGGAGATTGAAACAACATATACTCCTGCAGTCAAATTAATGGGTATTGGTATAACTATACGAAATAATCTTATACATGGTACCAATCATATGGCAATTCAGGCAAGCGGAAATGATAATATTATTGAATATAATGAAATATATGACTGCGTTATAGATAATGATGATGCCGGAGCAATTTATTCTTATATGGATGGTTCAAGCAGAAATATTATAGTAAGATATAATTTTTTCCATAATATCGGAAGACGTATGATTACACAGGCAACGGGAAGCTGGTGTATATATTGGGACGGTTTTACATCGGGCAGAGAAGTATATGGAAACGTATTCTATGATTGTCAGGGCGGTATTATGATAAACGGAGGACAAATACACAAAGCAATGGACAATATTTTCGTGGACGTTGACAGACCTATATGGTCACACCCGTTTACAACATTTATTTCTGTAGATTTTTGGAAACCATGTGATAACTTTGATTACAATAAAGGTGTGTGGAAGATAAGATATCCCGAAATAACAGAGTATAGAGATAATAATCAATATCTTATGTATCGTGAAAATACTGTAGGAAATAA
>CASFSH010000209.1 GCA_949297205.1 uncultured Bacillota bacterium
AAGCTGCGCATCTCACCGTTTTTCGCGACTCGGAGTATACACATACACCGTCGTCCCTCAAAACGGCAATCTGCTTGCTTCTTTTCCACGTTAGGATTTGTGCCGCCGCATCTGCGGCGGAATGGAGGATTAATATGAAAATAAATATACGGTTACGAATCATAAAAGGAAAGGAATGGTAAGAAAATGAAAAATTTAAAAAAAGCGGTAAGTTTAATTACAAGTGTTATGCTGTGTTCGTCATACGGATTTTGTGTTTATGCTGACAGTTCACCTGAATATTCATCAATAAGCATAGAATATACGGATTATGCATATTCAAAGGGTGAAACGGCACAAATAAATCCGATTGCCTACGATGAAAACGGAAATATGGTAAGCTTTGTTGATGAGGAAACGGGAGATGAAATAAGTTTTGGTGAGTATAAGGATCTTACATATACATCAAGCAATGAAAATGCCGTTACGATAAATGCTGACGGAAGCATGGTGATGAATGATTACGGAAGCTCAACCATAACGGTAAGCGACGGTGAATTAAGCGTAAGTATGTTAGTGTTTGTAACACCGAAAATATTGAAGTCAGCAGGATATGAAGAGGAGGATTTTACCTCCGTTCCGGTTACAAGAACGGGAAACGGTTCAATGAGCTACAGCGGACGGGTTCTTGAGAATGACGGCAGTAAAATACCTGCAACACTGGCACAGAATTTGTGGTACAACGGAGATTTAAAATATGAAAATGTTGTACACGTAGCATATTTTTATGATAGCATGGATTCCGTTAATTCAGAGGCTGCTGTAGGTTTTGCAAAGTATCAGGCATATAATGGAACAAAATTGTACGGCGTAATAAATTCTGCCGATACGACTTATAAACGTATAGGGCTTATTGGCGGAAATGCAAATGATGACTGGAGGAACACACTTGTTGACTGGAAAGCTACAGCTGAGGATATAAAAATTAAAAGAACAAAAGGCTGGCATCAGGTAGCCCTTGTACAAAAAGCATTGGGCGGAAATTTTACAAGCAGCAAGCCGGACAGCTACGAGATATATTTTGACGGAATAAAGGTAGAAACAGGAACACAATCAAACACAATTGAAATGATACTGCTTTATGCAGGAGATAATACCGAAAATGTAGCATATCTTGATGATGCATCGGTTTTGGCATACACGTCTCTTGAAAAAGTAAATGTATCAATTGATGAAAATGATTCAAACAGTTTTGTTGCGCAGGAAATTTATTACGGAGAAAAAAGCGCAAACATAAATGTTAATTATCAATGGTATATAAGCGATACCGAAAACGGAGAATATACACCGATTGAAAATGCGGTGCAAAAGACATATACTACGGGATCTGATCAGATAAATAAGTTTATAAAAGCCGGAGTAACAGTTACCGATACAATGACAAATACAAATGACATTGTAACAAATACGGTTTATTCAGAGCCTACTTTCCTCTTTGACGGTATTTACAACAGTATTAGTCTTGGAAAAACAGATACTAATTTTACAAAAGGAGCAACAAGTCAACTGAAGGTTACGGGATTTGGAAAAGACAATTTGGAAAGAGTTATTACAGATTTTTCAGAATGTACATTTATATCGGATAATGAAGCGGTTGCGTCAGTTGATGAGAACGGAATGCTAAGTGCAAATGATTACGGTACTGCAAAAATTACGGTTATTTGCGGTGATATGTCTGCAAGTGTTATTATAAGCGTAACTCCGAAAGTATACAGAAGTGTTACTTCTGATGAAAATACGACCGAAATAAGCAGAAGAGGAAACGGTGCTTTAAGCGTAACCGGAGGATTATCTTCATATTATGCAGGGATAACCTCAAAAACTCAGGCCATGATCTGGAATCAGAACGGAAGAAGCAATCAGATATTGGAGGGCTGGTTCTATGATAACGGAGAAAGTGAAAATTCCATGGCTGGAATAATGTTTAAAAGATGGGAAAATTACAGAAATACAGGTGCAATCGGAATAATAAATTCATCAGATACCACTTATAAAATATCGGATGTTGACGGAAGATGGGACGCAGTAACACAAGATCACATGAAGAATGCGAAAGATACCGGAAGTGAAAGAACAAAGGGTTGGCATCAGGTATTGCTTATAGAAGGAAATCCTTCGGGAAATGTTAAAAACGGAGCTGATGCAACGGTAACATTTTATAATGTATACCTTGACGGAACACTTATTATCTCAGATACAAGTACAGCAAATGCACTGATGACTGTTTCGGGATTCGGAGGAGATGTTGAGACAAATATCGCATGGTTTGACGATGCATATCAG
>CASFSH010000210.1 GCA_949297205.1 uncultured Bacillota bacterium
AAGCTGCGCATCTCACCGTTTTTCGCGACTCGGAGTATACACATACACCGTCGTCCCTCAAAACGGCAATCTGCTTGCTTCTTTTCCACGTTAGGATTTGTGCCGCCGCATCTGCGGCGGAATGGAGGATTAATATGAAAAAGATATTTTTATTTATTATCTGTTTTTCGATAATATTAGGGAACTGCAGTATTGTTTTTTCTCAGGAAAATGTCAGCGACAATGTATCCGAAAATGATAATAATATTGAAACTGTTTCAGAAAGCGACAGTGATCCTTGTAAAAACATTGTATCCAATAATGTTAAAGAAGTAATGGAAAATACTGTCATGCTGCGTCCCGGGTCATCAAATGCATTTGCTTACGGATTTCAATATGATTTGTATGAATACGGAGAAAATGCTGAAGTAAGAACAGAAGGAACGGAAGTATATGTAAAAACAGGTTTTCTTAAAGAAGTTTTCCCGGATAAGAGTATAGGAAATGATGAGGAAGCCGGAATATATGCTTTTGCACAGAATAATGGTTTGCAAGCTACGGAATATAACGGAACAATCTACGTTTACAATATCGAATATTCCTTGCCGGCTCAGATAAGCAATAATATAAATAAATTTTTTGGAATATATGTTGCACCGGATGCAAAGGGAAGCGGACTTCCGGAAAATCCTGTAGGAAGTTTATCTGTCGCAAAAAGTATTGTATCGGAATTGAAAAAAAGTATTGGATTGCCAAACGGAGGCATATCGGTATATTTTAGAGAGGGTAATTACCCGATAACTTCAACGGTAAATTTTTTTGAAGATGACAGCGGACTTGAGGGATCTCCTATAGTTTATCGCGCGTATAAAGATGAAAAAGTTTCATTTAACGGCGGAGTAAGTATAAAAGGAAGTGAGTTTGAGCCGGTAACAGATGTTCAGGTTTTAAAAAAGCTTTCTGATCCGGAAAATGTTGTTTGCATTGATTTGAGTAAAAAGCTGGAAGGCTTCAATGACAGTTTTAAAACACAGGATCCTGCAAACTGGTCGGTGTTCTATAATGATGAAACGGTAAATGTAGCACGTTGGCCTGATAAAGACTATACATTGACAGGTGAAGTTTTAGATGACGGAGGTTCGGTTAGAGGCGTCGGATTTACTTTTGTTATAGGTGATACAAGAATAAAAAACTGGGCAAATGAGACAGACCCTCGAATATTTGGATATTTCGGATTTGACTGGGCAGGTGAAAGAAGAGGTATTGCATCGGTTGACACACAAAAACTTTCTATAACAACAGACGATTTTGCCGAATATGGTGTGGCATCTGGTAAAAGATATTATGTTTATAATATGCTTTGTGAACTGGATGCACCCGGTGAGTTTTACTTTGATAAGAATAGCAATTATTTGTATTTTTATCCTGTAGAGGGAGACCCGAACAATAGTGATTTTTTGAATAATGAAGTACAGTTTTCATTACTTTCACAGGAAATGGTTATAATGAATGGTGCATCGTATGTTGAATTTGAAAATATAATTTTTGAAAATTCTCTTGCACTGGGTATGAATGTAAATGAAAACAGTACAAATATTAAAATACAAGGCTGTACATTTAAAAATATTGCCAATGGTATAGATCTTTACGGATTTAACAATTTAATTAACGGATGTGATTTTTACAATATAAGCGTAAGACCTGTAAGTGCTTACGGTGGTGACCGTGTAACCCTTACCCATTCGGGAAATGTAATATCAAATAATAAATTCTGGAATTTCAATATAGTATCAAGAACCAATACTGCCGCCATAATGGTAAAGGGCTGCGGCGATATTATAACACATAATGAAATTATTGATTCACCTCATACCTCAATGGCTATAGGAGGAAACGATAACATAATAGAATACAATGAATTTTATAATAACCTTGTGGATCAGGCACAGGACGCAGGTACTGTATACGGCGGACGAAACCTGTCAGAACAGGGTAATATACTAAGATACAATTATTTCCATGACACTGCATGTGACAGCATAGGCGTTATATATTTTGATGACTGTATGAGCGGTAATTACGTTGAGGGCAATGTTTTTGAAAATACAGGAACTTGTGTTTTTGTTCACGGCGGAGTAGGAACGGAAATAACAAATAATTTGTTTATGGGAGGTACGGGAAACGGAACGGGATTTTCATCTGCAGGAAATAGCTGGAAGATGAACACAGCAACAAGTATGGCGGCAAACACTTTATTGTGGAATCTTTTGCAATTCCCTTATACAAGCGAACCATGGCAAAAATATAACAATGTATTTAAATATCTTGAAACAGATGAAAATCCAATTACTATGTATGATAGTGTTGTAACTGGGAATATATGTATAGGAAAAGAACTTATATCAGCTCCGGAAAAGGATCTTGCTGTTATGACGGTAGAAGATAATACCGTTGTTTCGACAGAAGAAGCTCAGGATTATGAAATACCGGAAAAATTTGCTGATATTATGAATGAAGCAGGAGTTTATGTTGATGAATATCGTACGAGTCTTGATGAATTGGATAATTTCAATCTGTTACGACCATATAATAAATCAACGGATATAGAAGCATCAGAAGTTTTCTTTGAATGGGATAATGTTATTAATGCACATAGTTATCAATTTACTCTTTCGACAGACAAGGATTTTAAGAATATAATATCAAACAAAATAGTTGACAGTAACTATGTTACCATTCCTAAACTGAATTATTTCAATACTAGATATTATTGGAAAGTAAAAGCAATTGCAAACGATACAAATTCGGTATCGGGTTCAACTGAATTGAATTGTAATCAGGATTATTACAGCTTTACCACTAAGGCTTTTGAAGTGATTTCAAAGGATGCATTATATGAACGTATAGAAATATGTGAAAATCAGATACCGGAAATTGTTGAAGGCAGCGAACCCGGAGATTATAAAGAGGGTACCGTTGATGCAATGACTGAATTGGTTGAAAAATATAAGTTATCAGCGGCAAGTGAAACTTTAAGCCAGAAAGAGGTTAATACATTGACATCTGAATTAACCGAACAGTTTGAAAGACTGACTTACAGAAGAAATCCTGAATACTTTGATATGGCGTCAATGGCAACTTCGGGAAATTTATGGAGTTTCACTCCTAATCAGGTTACATTTACAGCTGCAGGAATTAGTTTTACAAATCTTGGTGCATCGACAATGGGAACTCTTGAACGTATAGGAACACATGAAATGTACAAATTTGATGCGTTAATGGACGGATTGGAATCTGCATGGTATGCATTCGGAATGAGAGCACAGAACAGCGCTACAGCAGTTGCTTGGAGCGGAAATCCGCAGTATATGTTCCTTATTAAA
>CASFSH010000211.1 GCA_949297205.1 uncultured Bacillota bacterium
ATAATTTTTTTCACCATTGATACCTCCTTGGGTTAATATCTTTCTTTTCTCAAATAATTTTAATGATCATAAAATCCATATTCGTATATATTAAAACCATTTATCCTGAACTAATATATGTTCAGTGTTTTTATTTCAGGCTGCAAATTTGATTTATCCCATACATACCCCATAATGGTATATTCTTCATTTGTCGGAATATTCACCGTAACGCTTATACCGTTTATAACAGCTGATTTTTCAAGATTTAAATCATATTCACCAATATCATAAAGAACACCTTTTTCATTATAAACAGCTGCATAAAATGTTTTGTTTATATGTTCCAATGAATTGTTTTTAACGTCTAATGTAATTATGGCATTGAAATTATCAGTTTTCTTTACATTTGGTTCAACTGACAAAATATCATATTCCTTAACGGAAAAATTATCAAACCAATAAACAGCCGTTCCTTCTCTTCCGCTTTCCGTATTATCATCTGTAACCCAACCGTCAACGCGAAATTTTATATTATCTGCAAAATTTGCTTCTGTATTTATAAACGTATAATCACTTATCTTCTTCTCTCCGTCCAAATACAGAGTATATTTACCCGAACTAAAATCTATTATTATTGCAAAATGATAATACTTATTCGGATCACAGGTCTGTATATTCATAATATTGCTTCTGCTCGGTTTGGAAATTTCATTGCCATACCTGATATTGCTTCCTGCCGAATATGAATTTGTTATTTTTCTGCTTCCGCCGTAAATATCCGCAAAAGGATAAATCCTTTTTACTCCGTTTTGAAATTTAGCGTCAAAACTAACTTCTACAATTTTTTTCTTTGTTTTAGGAACTGTAATACCGAACTCCGTAGAATCGGAACTAATATCAGTCTTAACCACCCTGAGCGCCATATTGTCACCGTCTTTTTCTACAGATAAACTGTCACCGTCAGCAATATATGCTGTGACTCCAATGGGAATATCTCCAATGCTGCAATTTTCAAAATCGTAACTTCTTGACAAATTATAGTATTTAATATCAGGGATTTGCGAAAACAGTATTTCATTCATTTTTATTTTACCTGGATCAGGCATATTAAGACTTCCGTCCTCTGATCCGATATTATATCCTTGATTTAAGATAAGGTTTACAGCCTCCCCTTCTTCACATATTATCGGTTCCTCATATTCCTTTGAATATGTCACCACACTATCCGCAAAATTATATTTGTTTATATTTTTATAAAACAGGTTGTTTTTTATAATACTTCCTTTAGGTATATGCGGCTCATCTTCCAATATATATTCCAACTCAGGATATTTACTTAAATAAATATCACTTTTATAGGGAAGGCTTAAAAGCTTTTCATACATTGTTCCTCCCGGCAAAGTGGATTCATATGACCAATTTTCTCCTCTGTTATCAAAAACAAAAGGATATTCACAACCCAGAATTATATTATTTTCCAATATATTATCCCTGCCGCCTCCTGCAAGTATTCCCATCGTCACGTTATATATCACATTATGATGGACGTTGATTCCGCTTATCATATCATCAAGATATATTGCAACACAATTTGAACCGCTTACATTTGATTGTATATCATGAAGATAATTATAGGCAATTTCATTTCCTCTTGCCGCCCAGTCACGTCCTGCATAAATTGCCCCCACGTCCATGGATTCTTTATTTACTTCAAAAATTTCATT
>CASFSH010000212.1 GCA_949297205.1 uncultured Bacillota bacterium
TAAAATATAAAGAGAAAAATCCAAAGTAACGCTTTTTGCTTATTTTCATATTATATTAATGACTGCTGAACAATTATGAAACGCAGCCGCATGGCGGCTTACAAGCGTTTCAGAATTGTTTAGGTGCAAGGGTTTTGTGCACTTTTGCAAAAAACCTTGCACCGTGAATAAATATTTTGCCCCCAAAATATTTATTTCAGCAGACTTTATCAATGCGACCTATGTAAAATCTTCGATTTTACATGAAAAATTTTGACAATAGTCATAATTTTTTTAAATGCGATTGAAAATCGCATTTATTCAGTGAGCATTATATTAATAGTTTAGGATGGAAAAAACATGCCGTAATGTATCAGGTATTTTGTTGATATATTTATTTTTCAATCGTATTTTTATATATACGGCAGGGTGGATTGAATTTAATTAATATGAAAAGGAAAGGAGTGTTCTTTGTGAGCAGTTTTGTTGTCAAAGGCGGTAACAGAATTGAGGGCGAGATAGATGTACAGGGCGCAAAAAACGACGTATTGCCTATTCTTGCGGCAACAATATTAAACGGCGGCAAGAATGTTATTCATAATTGTCCTGAACTTCGGGATGTGAATATTACCATAGAAGTGCTGAAAAATCTTGGCTGTTCCGTAACAAAACAAGGAGGAATACTTGTTGTCGATTCATCCGACATAAACGGATATACAATCCCTGATGAGCTTATGCGGCAAATGAGATCTTCGATTATTTTTCTCGGAGCTATCATATCGAGATTTAAAAAAGCGGTGGTATCTATGCCGGGAGGATGTGAAATAGGAAACAGGCCCATAGATCTTCATTTAAAAGCGTTAAAGCAATTAGGCGTCAGAATTACAGAGTCCCATGGGTACATAAACTGTGAAGTTGATAAACTTGAGGGGGGTAATATACATCTTGATTTTCCAAGCGTGGGAGCAACTGAAAATATAATGCTTGCGGCGTGTATGGCGGAAGGCATAACAACTGTTACTAATGCGGCGCGTGAGCCGGAAATTGTCGATCTTGAGTGTTTTTTGAACAGAATGGGTGCAAAGATTTCGGGAAGCGGAAGCGATGTTATAAGAATTGAAGGTGTGAAGAGATTATACGGTGTAGAACATACAATAATACCTGACAGAATAGCTGCAGCTACATACTTGTCATGTGCGGCAATAACATCCGGACAGTTGATTTTAAGACATGTAAATCCGGGTCACATGGATGCAATGACTGCGGTCTTAAAGGAAATGGGCTGTAAAATATATGATGAAAAGAACCGCATAATAATTTCATCCCCAAAAGGAAAGCTGAAAAATGTAAAACGTATTGTTACAATGCCGTATCCGGGATTTCCCACCGACATACAATCGCCTTTTATGTCCCTATCCGCAATTTCCGACGGAACATGCGTATATGTGGAAAATATTTTTGAAAACAGATTTCAGCATGTTGAAGAATTGGTCAGAATGGGTGCGGACATAAAAGTTGACGGTAGAATAGCGGTTGTTCAGGGTGTAAAAAAATTAAGCAGCGCAAGAGTGGAAGCAAAAGATTTAAGAGGGGGAGCCGCACTGATTGTTGCCGCATTGTCTGCCGAAGGTATAACTACGGTGGAAAATGCAAAATATGTTGACAGAGGATACGAATATATTGAAAAGTATCTGTCCATATGCGGAGTAAATATTAAAAGAGAGGAATAACCTTATAAACTTTTTGATTTGCAAAATGCAGACATAATCGAAAACGCGGAATATTGTACACACAATTTACTGCCTGTATTTCGATAATGTCTGCAAAATTAATGTTATGACATATATTCGTATTTAAAATAAACACAAAAAAATGCGTTTTTTAGATGTTGAAGCAAGCATTTTTACAATAAAAGTGTAAAAAAACAACTTTATTTGTGAATATAAAGTAAATTTTAAAATTTTTTAAAAAAAATTTTAAAATACTATTGAATTAATTGAAAAAATATAGTACAATGTATTATATATGTCAGGCACTAACGGTTTGTCTACATAATACGTCGGTCTGATATGGATAATTGTAAGGAGGAGTATACTTATGAGTAATATAGAATTGGAACTTGAACAGACACAGCCTGCCGATGGTGCAAGAATAAAAGTAATAGGAGTTGGAGGCGGCGGAAACAACGCTGTTGACAGAATGATAGAAGCCGGAGTCGATAAAGCGGAATTTATTGCCGTGAATACCGATTTACAGCAACTTAAAACCGTAAAAGCATCAACAATTATTCAGATTGGTACAAGACTTACTCAAGGTTTGGGTGCGGGTGCAAAACCTGAAATAGGAAAAAAAGCTGCGGAAGAAACCGAAAGTGAGTTAAAAGAAATAATGAAAGATACCGAAATGGTATTCGTAACTGCCGGAATGGGCGGAGGAACCGGTACGGGAGCTGCTCCGGTTATTGCAAAAATTGCAAAAGACATGGGTATACTCACAGTTGCCGTTGTAACAAAACCGTTTTTCTTTGAGGGACCTCAGAGAATGAAAAACGCTCAGGCAGGTATTGAAGAATTAAGCGCAAATGTTGACGCTATAGTAACAATCCCTAATGATTTATTGTTGAAGACTGCCGATAAAAAAATATCAATAAAAGATTCGTTTAAACTGGCTGACGAAGTTTTAAGACAAGGTGTAGAGGGTATAATCGAAGTTATTGCTCAAAACGGTATTATAAGCTGTGACTTTGCCGATGTAAGCACAATCATGAAAGATTCCGGAGTTGCTCACATGGGTATAGGTATCGGAAAGGGCGAAAATGCCGCTCAGGATGCGGTAAGAGCCGCAATAGAAAGTCCGTTGCTTGAGACAAGCATCGCAGGAGCACAGAATGTATTGCTTAATATTACCGGCGGTACGGAATTCTCTTTGGTTGATATGGGTGAGGTTTCAAGTATTGTAAGAGAAATGGTATCTCAGGACGCAACAATTATTGTGGGTACTGCAGTTGATGAAAATATGAAAGATGAAATCAAAGTTACCCTTATCGCAACAGGTTTAAATGCAGGTCAGAAGCGTACTCAGAAGCCTGATTTCTCAACAAGAACAGATACTTCGTCAACTTCTTCATCTCCCATAACCGAGAGAAGATTCCCTTCTTTTACATCTCCCGATGATGACAATGATGTTTTCGTAAGAACTGTTAAGCCGGGAGTGGACAATCTCAATGTTCCTTCATTCTTAAAGAAAAATAAGTAATATATCAATGGTAAAATGCAGCAGGTTACTGCTGCATTTTTTATGAAAAAAGATATATTCCTGCCATGAAAACGCTGTCTGTAAAAAGTATGCAGTCTGATTATTTTTTACTAAAACATAATTAAATGTTCATATTTGAACGGGATATTTTTCGGAATTGTGACGGAGTCATATTGACGTATTTTTTAAACAGTATTCCGAAAAAATTTATATCGTTGTATCCGATAGAATAGGCTATGTCGATTATTTTCATATCGGTATTTGACAGAAGCCGAAGGCTGTGTTCTATTCGGTATTTTTGCAGATATTCCGTAAAAGAATATCCCGTATCCTGTTTGAATTTTGAACTGATATACGGCAAGCTGTAATTAAGGGGCTTGCATATATTTGCCAAAGTAATATTTTTATTGAAGTTTTCTGAAATTGCATTAATAATATATTCGGTAGGGCTGTCATTTTTTATTGTTTTGTCATAATCGGTTATTTTTCTCATTGTTGAGATAAGAATGTCAATCAGTGTACATCTTATTATTTCGGTATACCCGTAATATGAGTTATCGGATTCTGTCAATATTCTTTTCAAAAGAGATAAAATTCTTCCGTCATCATCATGAAACACGTATGCAGTGGGATCATATCTTAAAATACTTATATTGAATTTTATAAGATAATTTTCAATCAGACTTTTAAAACTGTTGCAGTGCTTCATGGTTTTGTCTATTGCGCTGGGGTAGAACAGGCAATTAAAAATTCTGCACAGTTTATTATTTATAATAGAATATCTGTGTTTTGAGTTTACATCAATAATAAAGTAGTCTCCTGACTTAACATGAATGAGTTTTCCGTCAAGATAATGATTTATTTCCCCGTCTATTATATATACAAGCTCAAAAAAATTATGGGAATGGTAGTCCATTGAATCCTGCATATGTTCCATAACACAAATTTCATTTTGTTTAAGAGAGTCATTTATAAGTTTTTTCATATATTATAATCACCATGTATTTTATAATAATTATCGGTAGAATTATTATAGCATATCAAATATAATAATGTCAAGATTGGAAAAAGGAGGAGTATTAATGCTGTATAAAAAATCAAAAGATGAGAAATTAACAAAAGAACTTTTCAAAAATCCCACAAGTGAATACAGGGGAGCGCCGTTTTGGGCATGGAACTGTGAACTTGATAAAGAAGAACTTTTGTGGCAGATAGAACAGTTAAAGGCAATGGGTTTGGGAGGATTTCATATGCATTCCCGTGACGGTATGGCAACGCCGTATTTAAGTGATGAATTTATGGATCTTATAAAAGCCTGTGTTGATAAAGCGGAACAGGAAGGCATGAATGCATACCTTTATGATGAGGACAGATGGCCGTCAGGTTCTGCAGGCGGTTTATTAACCAAAGACAAGAGATATGCACAGAGATATTTGCTTTTTACATGTAAAAAAAGAGAAGATACAGTGTCGTTTGATGAGTCATATAAAACCGGAAAACCGTGTTTTGTTGCAGCTTATGATGTATTGCTTAATGAATCGGGTGAACTGAATAATTATAAGGTTATATCCATAGATGATAAAGCAGAGGGAACAAAATGGTATGCATATATCAAAGCAGCCGACCCAAGCGGATGGTATAATAATGAGTGTTATGTAAATACACTGTCAAAAGAAGCAATAGATAAATTCATAGAAATAACTCATGAAAAGTATAAAAAAACAGTAGGGGACAGATTCGGAAAAACAATACCTTCTATTTTTACTGACGAACCGCAGTATGCCGCAAAAGATACACTTGATTTTGCCCAGAGTAAGAAGGATTTGACTGTTCCATGGTCAATGGATTTAGAAGATACATATAAAGGATATTACGGTGAATCGTTAATAGAAAAATTGCCGGAATTGTTTTGGGAGCTACCGGATTTTAAGGTTTCCAAGACAAGATATAACTATCATGATCATATCACATACAGATTTACACAGGCATTTGCAGATAACTGTGGTATGTGGTGTGAAAAAAATAATATTGCGCTTACAGGTCATGTGTTAAGTGAGGAGTCTCTGTTTTCGCAGACAACATCAGTAGGCGAAGCTATGAGAGCGTATACCCATTTTGGTATTCCGGGAATTGATATGCTTTGCAATCACGTTGAGTATACAACGGCAAAACAAGCTCAGTCAAATGTCCATCAATATGGAAAAGAAGGTGTAATGTCTGAATTATACGGTGTTACAAACTGGGATTTTGATTTCAGAGGTCACAAATTTCAGGGTGACTGGCAGGCAGCATTAGGTGTTACATTAAGAGTACAACATTTGTCATGGGTGTCAATGAAGGGAAGTGCAAAGAGGGATTATCCCGCATCAATAAATTATCAGTCACCATGGTATAAGGAATATAAATACGTAGAAGACCATTTTGCAAGGCTGAATACTGCATTGACAAGAGGAAAACCTGAGGTTAAAGTGGGAGTGATTCATCCGATTGAAACTTACTGGCTGCATTTCGGACCAAAAGAAAATACAGCAGCCATAAGAGAAATGCTTGATGAAGAATTTCATAATATTGCGCATTGGCTTTTGACAGGACTGATTGATTTTGATTATATTTGTGAATCAATGCTTAAAGAACAGTGCGGCGAAATATCCGAAACTCTTCAGGTAGGAGAAATGAAATATTCAACAATTATTGTTGCGGGATGTGAAACATTAAGAAGTTCAACACTTGAGATACTTGATAAATATCAAAAATCAGGCGGGAAAATTATTTTTGTCGGAGATGCCCCGAAATATGTTGACGCAAAGGATTCGGATTTGCCGGGAAAACTGTATGACAGATGCCGCAAGGTACAATACAGCAGATCTGATATAATGAATGCTTTGGAAGAGGATAGATTGGTGGATATTAAAGAGAGTAACGGAACAAGAACAAGCAGTCTGATATATCAGTACAGACATGATAACGACTGTGACTGGCTCTTTATAGCACATCTTAACGAAGAACCGGAAAGCATTAATGTTACTTTGAAAAAGGACAGAAGAATTGTTGTTGCCGGTGAATTTACTCCTGAATTGTATGATACAATAAACGGAGAAATTAAAAAGATAAATTTTGAAATTAAAAACGGAAAAACAATAATATACTATGGCTTCTATGCACTTGACAGCTTGCTTCTAAAGCTTAATCCTCCCACACTGCAATCATATTTTGAAAAAGAGACAGAAAGTGAAACCGTTGCCGAAAAACTCTTCTTTAATAAAGTGGAATATAAGCGTGAAGAGGAAAATGTGCTGCTTCTTGATATTGCAAAATATCATATTGATGATGAACCTTACCGGGATGAATACGAAGAGGTAAGAGAGACAGACAGAATCTGCAAAGAAGAACTTAATATCATAAACAATACCACACAGCCATGGGCTATTGAACCGGAACCTATTAAGCATCACGTAACGCTTAAATACAGCTTTGAAAGTGAAATTGAATATGAGGGAGCGTATCTTGCTACAGAGGATGCAAAAATATGTAAAATAATATTTAACGGAAATAGGGTTGAAAATAAAACGGAAGGTTACTTTACCGATAAATCAATAGAAAAAGTACCTCTTTCCAAAATCAAAAAGGGTACAAATGAGCTGGAAATAACATATCCTATCGGTGTAAGGGCGTCGTTGGAAAATTGCTTTATTTTAGGTGATTTTAACGTAAAATGTGAAGGTGTTGTAAAAACAATTACCGAAAAGACAGATAAAATCGGATTTGGAAACATTGTATCTCAGGGTATGCCGTTTTATGGCGGAAACATTGTTTATAAAACAGAATTTACCGCTCCCGAAGACTGTACATCTGTTGCAATTAACGCAAGTGTATATAAAGGAACACTTATAAAAGTGAAGGTGGACGGTAAAGACGCGGGAATTATAGCGTACTCTCCTTATGACGTTATTGTAAATAATGTTAAAAAGGGTAAACATACAGTGGAATTTACATTGTTCGGAAACCGTCATAATTCTTTCGGTGCACTTCATCTTACCGACACCAAGATGAATTGGTTCGGACCTACCGCATGGGATAAGAGCCATTACGGAAAATATACTCCCTGGCAGTATGAGTATGCTCTTAAACCTTTGGGAATAATGTCAAGTCCTGTTATTGTAATGAAAAAGTAGAGATAATAAAAAAGTACGGAAGAAGTTTTTTTTCGTACTTTTTTCATTGACAGAAAAATTATACAATGCTATAATTATTTCGGATATGAAAAAAAGAGAAAAGTTAACGTGAAAAATAAGCTGCACATCTCGCCCTTTTTCGGGACTCAGAGTATACACATACGCCGCTGCCCCTTAAAAAGAAATCTGTTTGATTCTTTTTCACGTTAAGATTTGTGTTGCCGCATTGGCGGAGGAATGGAGGATTAATATGATAAGACTGAATAAAGGCGAAAGAATTTTATTTTTCGGGGATTCAATAACTCACGGAGGACGTCTGCAGTCTATGGACGGAAATCATATAATAGGACATGGATATCAGAGTATAATCGCATCAAAACTGGGGTATGAAAATATTGAAAATATGCCGAAATTTATTAATAAAGGAGTAAGCGGCGACAGCATTTCGCAGATGTATTCGCGTCTTTACAGTGACGTAATTGTAAATAAGCCCGATATTATAAGTATTCTTGCAGGAATAAATGACGTCGGAAAGGGTATGGGTATGCCTTATAAAATGACAACAGATAAATTTATTAAAGTGTATCAGTTAATGATTGATGATATTAAGGCACTTTTAAAAGATACAAAAATAATTATCTGTGAACCATTTTATCTTGAATTAAACTGCTTTGATGAGCCGTACGCAAATACTCCCTATGTTTTATGCGAGGAATATTTTAAACCTTGTTATATACCCGAAGATAAAGAACGAATGGTTGCCATGAGAAAAGAAATTACATATATGCAGCAGGAGCTAAAAAAGTTTGCCCAAAAGAATGGGTGTATTTATGTCCCTCTCCAGGAGGAGTTTTTAAAGCTGTCTGAAAAAGTTCCTCCCGAATACCTTGTTTGGGATACAGTGCATCCTACAATCGTCGGGCATGAGGTTATTGCAAGAAAATGGCTTGAGGTTTGTGAAAAGGAACTGAATATATAAGTTATATGTTTCTATTATATTGAGTGACAATACAAAAAATAATACTGTGTAATGAAATGTACAATTAAAAATTCAAGGAGAACGGAACTCGTTCTCCTTTTTAAAAGTTTTTATACAATTTATTTTAAGATTTGTAATTTGATTTCATCCATCAAAGCTTTCATTTTGCGTTTTGGAAGTCCTCCGACGAAGCCATTAAGATCAGATTCTCCTGTTATGGCATCACCCATCCATCCTTGCAATATAAGTTTATCAGTGGTAAAGGAAGCACTAAAACATTGACGTTTCATTATTATACCATCACCTTTAAGCCATACTTCTTCATCTTTTAATATCTTTTTTGAATATTTATTTGCT
>CASFSH010000213.1 GCA_949297205.1 uncultured Bacillota bacterium
CCTATTTTTGCAATACTCACATAATACTGTGATTTATTAATAAGAACTTTATCATCCGGGGACAAATGTTCCTTTATATCTCCGTCAACACTTAAAATCGCACCACCGGTTATTCTGTCTGATGATGTAAGCAGAATTTCTTTATTACTTGGCATTAGTGCAGGTCTTGCATGAAGCATATGAGCACATATAGGAGAAGCAATAAACAATTCCATTGTAGGATCCGCAACAGGACCGCCTGCTGACAAAGAATATCCGGTAGAACCCGTTGGTGTGGAAATAATCAAGCCGTCTGCCTTATATTCGTTTATTTTTTCGCCTTGTGAATGTATTTGAATACCTATCATTGAAGATTCTTTCTTGGATATAACAACATCATTCAATGCATGGTATTCACCGCTGATCCGTCCTGATTTAATCACACTTACTTTCATCATCATTCGTTTTTCAATTTTATATTCTCCGGCCAAAAGAGCATTTATGGCAGATTCAATATTTTCCACTTTAACTTCAGCCATAAATCCTACAGTGCCGAGATTTATTCCCAGTATAGGAATGTTCATTTTTCCGCATGGTTCCGCAACACCCAGAATAGTACCGTCTCCACCCAAAACAATAACAAAATCCGTATTGCTGTAAATATCATCCAGCTCAAAGTAATCTACATGAAATCCGGTTTTTGCAAATCTGTTTTCCATTTTTATATTCGCTTTACCACTCAGAACTTCAATAATTTTTTTTGTTACTCCAAGACCGATATCTTTGCTTTCATTAGGTATAATAACGATATTTTTCATGCATTGTCACCTCTTATATCACGATTGTAAGCTATATGAATAATTATACATATTATACACTGTTTTTTTACATATTTCAATACATGTTTATTAACAAAATAAAAATTATATAACAATATAAACTTTGTTAATTTGCTTATTTTCAAGATTTATTTTCAAAGAAGATGAACTATAGTCATAATCATGAGCTTTTCCGTTTACAATTACTTTTTCGGGTTTTTTCTCGCTGTAAATTAAAAGCTGTCCTCCGTCACCGACTGTAAGAGACAAATTATTCTCAAATCTTTCATATGAAAGTATTGTTCCTCCGCAGTTATACTTATTCACAAGACCTATCGGCGCTGTCATATTTGTTATTTTTGTAACAGTATATATATTAAAATCTATAGGTTTAAGATTACAATTAACTATATCATTTGATTCCATTTTAACCATTACATCATTTTTTGAATCATAAACCGCATATTCTCCGTCATCAAATCCATCAACATCACACGGAGATATTGTTTTTGATAAATCCTCATCTGATGTAAGATTAAATGCACCTATTACACCTGTATATTTATTATAGTTAAATATTTTAAATATTTCATTTCTGTTTTCACTGTCAATAAATAAACTGTCTGCTGTAGGCCTTGCATTACGTGTACACAACGGCAAAACCGAATCAGCCATAATCAATTTATCAATTACGTCAAAATCATGCTCTCCCACTCTGTCTGAAACATATACAGGGCTTCCGCTTATAGCACGTGAAGCGGCATGGAATTTACCGAATTCATGCTTTGTCTGGAACATATCCCAGTCGCAAATTAAAAATTCTCCCATAAACATACTCGCAAAAGCATTTCTCAGAATATGAACACCGTGGCTTTGAGGCTGACTTGGGAAAAAATCATCACTTGAACGCATAACAACACTTGAAAGAGTGTTTAATATATGGTCATTTGAACATGACATACAATTTATGAGATTACCTTTAAAATTCCTGTTAACAGACGCTTCAAGACCTTTTCTGAAGGATTTTACAACGGAAACTCTGCCTCCTTCTGCATATCCAAGTGCTTCAATTGCAGCCTGAACATCAACTTTAACACCGTCAACACCTTCATGTCTTAAATGAGTATGATACGAATTATAAAAATCAAAAGCCTTCTTAGGATTTATAAATCCGTAAGGAAAATGCAATGACTCACTGTACTTTGGATTAACTTCATACATAGTTGAAGAATGATTTTCTGTTTTTAATTTTACATTAAAATCAGACATTTCGGCAGATTTTGGATAAACTCCACCCCAATATCCCATAACTGCATGCCATACCATAAAAATTTTTACACCAAAATCATCTTTTGCCATTTTAACTGTAGGTGTAAGATCATTGTTAAATTTTTCATTTGCTTTAAAAGAAGATAATTGATGCTTTCCGCGGTCTTCTGAAACAGGTTCAACACTCTGCCATCCGTCATCAAGAATAACCAGACCCGGTACAATACCTCCTTCTTTAAAGTTTTCCAAACCTTTTTTTACATCTTCGGCGGTTACCTTTTCATAAAAACTATCCCATGTACACCAGCCAAAATATTTAATAAATTCAGGTATTGCTTTATCTGTTCTTATCCTCAGGTCGGGAAGCATATCTGCGATTTCTTTTGCAGCTTGTTCCATCATTTTATATGGGTTATTTCCCTCCGTATAGTACGCTAAAACAGCTTCATCAATTTCCGTTGCTTCGTCACCCGTTTCACAATATATGCAAAGCTTTTCTTCTTTACATCTTATTGCACATCTGTACGGTTCATCAACCAACGGGACTATTATGAGATATGTATTATCTGTAAATTCAATCAAAAGCCATTGTGTCTCAGTTGGAATGTCATTAATACTTTTGCCTGTTTTTACACGCTGAAAATATACGTCATTTCTAAAAACAGCTGCAAAGTTTTTAACCTTGTCACACATCCCTATATCTACAAGAAAATAACTGTTTTTTTCTTCTGCTTTAAAATAAATTCTGTTGTTTTCAAATTTGATTTGTTCATTTGTGTTTTTAAAAAATTTCATTATTATCCTCCATTCTGCCGTTAATGCGGCGATACAAATTCTAATGTGAAAAAGAAGCAAGCAGATTACCGTTATAAATGTTTAGATACTCCCAATCATAAAAAAACGGTAAAATACACAGCATATTTTTCACAACAATTTTCACATTTAATGTTTTTTTCTTATATATTCAATCACACCTGCCAATGCATCTCCCATCTGACAATATCCCGACAAACTCGGATGCACCCAGTTTGATTGCTTTTTGACCATTTCTTCCGTATATTTATTTGCCTTTACATATGTGTAAGGAAATCCATTAACCGGATCAATACATGCATTCATTGGTGATACATAAATATTCTCTTTTTGTCTGTTATCAAACTTTTTTAATATACAATCCGAAGCATGCATTATATTAAATCTATACATTTTTTCACTTCCGGTACATCCAAGCTGTGTTCCCCAGCAATATTGTTCCGCACCGGATACGGGCATATTTATTATAATTTTAATTTTTTTATCTGCCCTATGTATTTCATTGATAATTTTTTCTGTATTATCTATGTACTTTGCTATTCTATTTTCCGATTCTTCATAAGGACATATCTGTAAATCATTTGCACCCATCAACAAAGAAACAATATCCGGTTTTTTCAAATCAAATCTTTCAAGATATTTCAAAAAATCAAACTCAAATTCGGGATTATCAGCAATCAGTTCGCTTTCATTACCGTTTTTTCGATATAGTTTATTGCAGGATGTATAATATTGTCCATCTTTTATTTCACCGAAATTATATCCGTAATATTGATATGTAACAGCATTTTTATCATTAACAATATCTGCAAAATCTTTATTTCCGTAGTACTCCTTTCCCATTATGTTTTTAGGGAATAAAAAAGGAGATAGTCCGAATTGTTCATACCATGAATTAAAGTATTGGTCATAAGACCATCCCCCTCTTCCTTCCTGCATAATGTTATCATTAAGACTTCTCATTCCTACAGTTTCTATTCCTCTCAAACTTGTAAAAATATGCTCGACATATTTTTGTGAATATGTCATGCTGTCTCCTATAAACATTAATTTAGTACGTATATTTTCTGAACGTTCAGACATTATAATCTTGCTTTTTTTTGAACATATTTTCTTTCCGTATTCACTATACACAATCAGTTCAAATTCAAATTCATCATCACTTTCGGTATAATCGGATAATCTCCAGCAATCACCCAAATTCTGACCGTATTTACATTTTATCTGTATATCCCATTTTTCATTGTAAGGCAATAATATATTTTTAAAATATATATTATATTCCTCACTCATTGTTATTATATTTTGATTGCTTTTCATCTTCTTAATATATATTGTATCAGGTAAAAGTATTAAAATATCGTTCATTATACGTCTTCCTCTCAATGATCTAACATATTTTTACTGCATTATTTTATGATTATATCATTTTACTGTTGTTAAATCAACCTTATTTGATAAAATTATTCTTTTTTTTCGCTGTTTTACGTGAAACCATACTTGAATATTATTTTACGTTGATTAAGAAATAATTTTATTATATGGCGAAAAGCTTTCTTTATAATATTTTGCTTGTGTTGCAACAAAAAACAGTCAAAGCATATAATTTTTTTATGCATTTTGTTTTTTTTAAAAAAAATTATAAATTAAAGTTGTTTTTTTTTATAATTTGTTGTATAATTTAATGTGATATAATATGTTTTAAATAAATAATTTAACATAAAATAACAGGTGGATAATAAAATATATATTTAATTAAGATGATACAAACAAAATGTGAAAGCAGGTGAGAATTTAATGCCTTTTAAATATTTAAGAGAAGATGTCCGGGCGGTTCTTGACCGCGATCCTGCTGCCAGAAATTTTATAGAAGTACTTTTGCTTTATCCCGGAATTACTGCCGTAATGTGGCACAGAGCTTCTCATTTTTTGTATAAACATAACATCAAATTTTTAGCACGTTGGATATCTCAAACAGTAAGATTCACTACCGGTATTGAAATACACCCCGGAGCTCAAATAGGCAGGAGATTTTTTATTGATCACGGAATGGGTGTAGTTATTGGAGAAACAGCGGTTGTCGGAGATGACTGTACCATTTATCAAGGCGTTACATTAGGCGGAACAGGAAAAGAAACAGGCAAAAGACATCCTACTCTCGGAAATAATGTAATGGTCGGAAGCGGAGCCAAAATATTAGGCCCTTTTACCGTAGGAGATAATTCAAAAATAGCAGCCGGTGCCGTTGTGTTATCTGAGGTTCCTCCTGATTCGACATGTGTTGGCGTACCTGCAAGAATTGTAAAACGCGAAGGTGTAAAAATATCACAGTCGGATTTAGATCAGGTAAAAATACCCGATCCCGTTTCTTTACAATTGTGCACGCTTTCGGTACATATTGCAAATCTTGAAAAAAAGATAAAAGAAATGGAACAACAATCAAACGCATCTAAAAATGAATAATTATCATAATTATTTAAAAAAATATGATTCTTCAATGAATATTCAAGAAAGGATATAAAGTTTTTATGAAAATATACAACACACTTACAAGAAAAAAAGAAGA
>CASFSH010000214.1 GCA_949297205.1 uncultured Bacillota bacterium
CAGCCCAGTCTTGAAGTTCATCTGCTCCGAAAGTGTCAGGATTGATACCATATCTTTTACAGATGTTATCAATTTCAGATGTAGCGGCTTTGGATATAACGATGTTATTATTCGTATTATTTGTTACTTTCGTACTTATAAGATCACCATCAAAGCGACTCGCTTCTGGGACTGATAGCGTTCCGAATCCGGTTTCGGCAGTGATTTTCTCTCTCATTTCTTTTTTAAGTTCTGATTCTGAGGGTGTGCGCGCAGGGGGTGTATACCCCCTGTCATTCAGTGATTTACGCGCATCATTTATCTGACTGCCTGTTAATTTTATAGCCACATTAAAACACTCCTTTTTTATCTGTAATGAGAGTCACTAATTACATCATTTACCTTACTTTCGGAAATTCCGAATTTATCATAAAGCAAATAGTCTTTTTGCTGCTGTGTAAGGTCGTTGGAAGAAAGAATTCGTACTATAACAGGTTCGGCATACATGCTGTCTGAAAGAGTATAACTGTGCGGACCTTTCGATTTCAACGCATCGGCGAACAAGTCATCATTAATATATTCAGCCCATGTGTCAACTTCACTGTCCGATACAGGCTTTTTATCTGTACTGCTTGTTGATTTTGTGGAACTTGTGCCGACTTTCATCTGGCTGAGCGGAGTATCAAGTGTATAATTCGTTCCGTAATAATAGTTATATGCGTCAAGTACAGACTGCGTAATCTCTCCGTCTTCTATTGCATTTTTTGCTTGAGCCGCGGTCAGGGAAGGTTTTGAAGTTGATTTTGTACTTGTACTTGACTTAGAAGATGAGGATGAAGATTTAGGAGCTGAATATCTTAATGTGCCGCCTCCTGAACTACTGGACGACGATCCCATTTGATCGATAAGCAGCGCTCGGTCAGCGGCGTCGATCTGTTCATCAAATTGTCTTGCCGCCTCGGTCTGCTGTATTCCCGGTACAACATAATTACCGTCGTCGTATTGACCGTATAGACCGTAATTACCCATAATCTTATAGAATCTCGCTGTTGCGGCAGCGTTATAGGCATTTGTGTTACCTTCTGCTTTTGCTTTTGCCATTATGGCAGAGAAGTCAGCGTCCTTGTATTCGTCTTTAATAGTGCCGTCCTCATTTATGTAAGGATTGTTTGAAACAACCCACTCATCCGGAGTGTAACCTGAAACAGCTGCAATTTCAGATTTTCTTGCGACGTCATTATTCTTAGAAGTTTCTTCTTCATTATAAGTTCTGGTTTTTGTAACTTCATCCTGATTATAAACTCTGTCGATATTTATACCTATATCAGACAGTAAAGACCGTGCATGGTCTAATTTTTGTGCGTATTCGTCAAGTACGACCTGCTGTCCCTGATTGACAAGCGCGGCCTGTTGACGTAGTGCATTTGCCGCCGCAAAGCTGTCAATATTTCCGCCGTTAGTACCTGCATTTGCGGCTATGGCATTGTCTCGTCCCTGAAGTCCTGCAAGGTCGTATTTTGCCAGTATAGATTTTGCTGTTTCTGTTTCAAAAGGGTTTGTATCCTTTAAATCCTCATACTCCTGTCGATATTTTTTAAATAAATCTTCATTTTCCTGATTAACCGCCAACTCTTTTGAACGTGTCGTACCGGTTCTTTCTATATAGTCATTAAATGCATCATCCAGTATTGATGTATCATCCCAATATGATACACCGTCAACGACAGCATCAGGCTTTCCGATTTTTTTGCCGCCTAAAGAAACTTCTCCTGTCATCTGATCCCAACTGATGATTTTATCCATATCATCAGAAGTAAGCCCTTTGCTCTGTCCCAGGGAATACAAATAATCTCTCGTTGAATCCCTACCCGTTTTTGCCCATTTATCATTTATAGCTTTTGACTGAGCATAATTTGAGGCGGTAAGCTGATTGGCTATATCTGCATATCCGTTTTGACGTAATTGATTATAGTATGTTTGTGCCTTTGTAGCGGCGTCATTCTTTTTTGCGGTATCTCCCGCATTATTTGCAATATCCCATTGTTCTTTCAGCTTGTATATCGCATTTACCGCAGAATACGGATTATATGCCATTCTACATCACTTCCTTTAAATTAATATCTTTTCGCTCCGAGATAGTCATTTCTGTAATTCAGGTCTTTTATAGTCACGCCTGTTCCGGGATTTGATTTTGTGTTATTGCTGTTACCTGAACTTTGAATAACTTTTCCGTTCCCCATGTATATTGCAACGTGAGTAGCTTTTCCACTGCCATAAAAAACAAGGTCTCCCGGCTGTAAATTCTCTTTGCTTACCGAAGTGCCTTTTTGCCGGTACCCTTCCGCGGTCGTTCTGCCGATGTCATGCCCTGAATCTTTCAGCGCATTATATACAAAACCAGAACAGTCCATCCCGCCTTCCGCCATACTTTCGCCACCCCAGACATACGGAGTTCCCAAATATTTTTGTGCGGCATTTACTATGTTGCTGCTTGATTGTATCGGCGTTTTTGAACCTGTGCTTGAATTTGTGTTTGTTTTCGTGCCAGAACTTGTGTTTGTTTTAGTACCTGAACTTGTTTTTGAACTCGCACCTGAACTCAGAAACAATCCGGAACCTCCCGACGAATTGCCATTTTTAGACTGACTGATGTTTTCTGTAGCCTGTTCAGAAGTAGGGGAGACACCTAATGCTTGTGTAACAAGTTGTTTCGCTCTGTCAGAAATATTAGGACTATTTAAGATATTATCATAATTCATGTATGGGTTAAACACATTACCGTTTTTATCTAAAAACGGATTGCCTCCTGATTGCCCGGAACCGTACATTTCGGAAACCTTATTTCTGAATAACGGAACTCTCGAATCCCAATCAGCTTTTAAGCCCCGGAGTGCTCTCATACTTTCCTTTGTATCAACGCTCATTCGCCTCGCTCCTTTTTGACATCATTCTCCGAATGCTCCGGCTCTGTCAAGAATAGATAGTATACGGAGCATATTGTAATCAAGATTGAGTCCGTCGCCTTCACCGTTCAGATAACCTTTAGCTGTTAGTTTTCTGATAGTAGGTCTTGCAAATTCGGGCATATTATCATCTATGTAATTATAAATCATCTTGTTTGTGAGCTTACTTACATCTGCCGTAAGTTCAGAAACGGCATTTACCAGTTCATTAAATTTTGTTCTTTCCTCTTTTGTCATAGGCTCGTCCTCCTTCGTGTCAGAGTTTTCAGATAGACTAAAACCGCTCACAATACCTTTGACAATTGCTTCTGCAATTCCGTCCTTTTTGCTTATGTATATATTCATATCGTCAAGGTCGTCAATAAAGCAAGTTTCAAGTAATGCGGCGGATATACCTTTGTTTTTAATATAGTTGATAACAGACCAGTTGTATCTCTTAACACCTCGGTTTTTAAATCCGAGGGCGGCTATTCCGTTAATGATAGTCTGTTCAACCGATGTGCCTTTTTCAGATTTTGTAACATATATTTCCGTTCCGGTGGTAATACCGTTGCCGGAAGTGTTGTTTGCACCTGCATTAAAGTGTATCTCCAGTGCGTAGTCCACATCTGATAAAGGTAATTTAGACTTATTTTTAAACCAGTTCAGAGCGGTATCTGCAACTGTAACTTCTGTATAAGGTTCGAGTTTCTCCCTCACAAGAGAAACCATTTCCCTTGTGAGGTCAGCCTCTGCATACCCACAGCCGCAGGCACCCGGATCACCTTGACCGTGTCCTGCTATAAGTAGAACTTTCACCGTAAATCACTCCTTAATGCTGTTCGGCTCGGTGTAAGTACGTGCCTGCTTGCTGTCACTTACTCCGGTTGAAGTAGGATCGATAACCGCATTATATACATTCACGATTACCAGTCCTAATACGTATGGGTTAGACACAGCCTGAAGAAGTGTATTGCCGAGTATCGGCCACGATGTTAAATCTTGCGCTGTAATGCCCATATATGCTAATATAGGTGTGAATATAGATAAAATAATCTGTACCCAAAACATGGGATTTTTAAAACGTACAGTCCAATTTATCATAGTATTAGCCTCCTTTATGATACGATTTCCCAGGTCTTAACCTCTGAACAAATTTTGTCAATAAATGAATTGCCTTTTAGTGCCTTATAAGCCTTGTAAAGCATTATAAAATTTTCGCATTCGTATTGTCTTATTTGTTGACTTTCTTTATTGTGGTAGTAAATACGAAGCATTTCACTCCTTAACTGACACCTTGTGCCTCTTAATATTCTTTGAAAATTTACTATAACAGGAACAAGCACGCCTAATAATATACCGATTTCTCCTATGATAGTAGCTATAGTTGATAAACTCATACCGGTGTTACTCTCCTTCAACGTAATTTAAAGCGCATAAAATCTACGCATTAATTGTATTAATTATATACTGCCGTATCGTTCACATATCGGACAATATAAGCTATTCTTTTGTTTGTTTTTGCGAATTTTGTTTGCCATGCATTCGTACATACTCATTTTGTGCAACAGCGTTTTTCAGTGCCATTTTTATCATTACGATGGCTTCTGCTTCTGAACCTTTAAGCTCTGTACGGTTTAAAAACACAATGCAGTTATTAATCTGCTCATCTGATAATTCTACGACCTTTAGCATATGGTCAGCCTCCTATCCTAACATGTTTCTGCAATCCTGCAATTTTATCATATATTCTGCATATACCTGACTTAATAACGACTTCTGTATGCCTATTCCGGTATTCGCACCTGAATTGCAGATTATGTAATTTACAATGTTAAATCTTTGAGCATACAGTGTTTTATTTGATTCGGTTGCTTTAGCCTTTTCAATGCCTTCTGAAAAGGGAAGACCTGCGGCACTTCCGTAATTTTCGCTGTCCGCAGGAATTGTACCGTTTCCCATCACTTCTGCGACAGCGTCAATAAAAGCATTCCATACGGTGTAGGGAACAGACGAAGTTTGTAAACCGGATTTCATATCTATTCCGTAGTCGTCCCAGTACCAACCTCCGCTAACCGTAAATGTTATAGGCTCTGAACGAAGGGAGTAAGGGTCGTTGTCCCAACCGTCATATTCAATCTTATTCGCCCCCTGTCCTGCACACCATGCATAAATTTCATATGTTCCGGAACGAAGTAACCAGTTTCCGCCGGGGTCTTTTAAATGAAACAGAAAACCGCCTGCAGTGCTGTCATAGTCAGAATATTCTCTGAACAGAGTAACAGGCAGGTCAAATTCGTTGCACAAATCAAACTGAGTGTAACCGTTTTTGTCTTTTGCGTAGGAAAAATTAAGAATATTACGGTCGATTCCGGTATAGTAGTCAGGGTTTGAATACTCAGGGTCCCAGTGAATGCTTTCTTCATGACTGTAACAGTCGTCGCCTATACCGAGAGACTGTGCAATTTCCTCATGTATAACGTGAAATAATGATTCAAATATGTTTGCTGTATCAACGTTTATAGTTGCATACGACCAGGAAAGCCCGAGAGAACTGTTATAGTAAATATAATTGCCCCATTTACCCTGCCCGTTAATATCTGCCGAATTACCGCCGCTTTTCAGACTTCCGCTTGTGGCAATTCCCTGATTGCCAAACCATGTTGTACCGTCAAGACCGAACCGTACAAGTATGTTATAATCGCCGAACTCTTCATTATAGGCGTCCATACAATCTGACCAGCCCGTTACTCTTTCCAAAATAAAGGGTTCGTTGGAAAAAATATAATATCCGCCGGCACTGTCGGAAACAACTACTGTATTTTCATCA
>CASFSH010000215.1 GCA_949297205.1 uncultured Bacillota bacterium
AATAAGCTTTGCATCTCACCTTTTTTCGTGACTCGGAGTATACACATACGCCGTCGTCACTCAAAACGGCAATCTGCTTGCTTCTTTTACACGTTAGGATTTGTGCCGCCGCATTGGCGGCGGAATGGAGATTAAAATGAGGGAAACATATTGTGGAAAATCATGTTCTGAATGTTCATATAGAGAAAAAACAAACTGTTTGGGGTGCAAACAAGGTCCGGGAAAACAATATAGCGGTGAATGTAAAATTGCAAGATGCTGCAGGAATAAAGGACATGAGGTTTGCCAAACTTGCGGTTTCAGACAAACATGCGGTATTTTAAGTGAAAAAAATAATGCACCGTTAAACAGACAAAAGGAACATGAAGCTGAATCGGAACGAAAAAATCATATATATAAACAATCATTGGTTTTGGGAAAATGGCTTTGGATTTTATTTTGGCTGTTTGTTCCGTTAGGAATAACATCTGTTATGACTAATAAATCCCTTGTGGATTCTGTTCCCAGTGTTTATATTATCGGAAGTGCACTGAGGTTTATCTGTTCAATGATATATGGTTTTATTTTGATCAGATTAAGAACTGAGGAGAACAGATATTTTTCTGCAGGAATATATACTTTGATATGTGCCGGTTATGAAATTTTGATATTGATACTCAACAATATATCATTGCTTGACGATATAATAATATTTATATCTATCCCTGCAATAATTCTTTTACTTAATGCGGAATATAATGAATATATGTCCCATTCGGCGGTGGTATTTGCTGTTAATGACGAATTATCTTACAACTGGGAAAATCTTTGGAAATGGTATATAGGGATAATTTGTATATTAGCAGTATCAATTATTTTGGCGGTAATTATTCCATTGTTTGGGGTGGTTGTATTATTCGGAGCAGAAATCGGATTTATTATTATTAATATTATGAAATTAATTTATTTATATAGAACTGCAAGAGTTTTTCGACTGTATTCTAAAGAAATACTTAATGAAGATGAAAGTAAGTCTGATACAATTATAGTATAAAAATGCGGTGTTTATTTTACACCGAAAATAACAGGAGGATTTTTTATGAAAAAACTATTAATTGGGATTGTTGCGGCATTAATTGTTGTTGTTGGCGGAGTGGTTATTTATTCGCTGGTTTCCGATAAAGATGTAACGGAATCGGAATATGTTCAGGAGGTAAATGCAGAACAGGAATATACAGAAAAGAACAGTGAAAATAAAAAGGATACGGAAAATACTGCAGATGACAATACAACGCAGGAGCAGACTCAGCAAAGCAGTGATGAAGAAAAGAAAGTTTATACTCCTACCTTTATGTATTTTATTTCAAATTCCGACGAAAATTTTGAAGAAACAAACAAAGTCATTGATGAACTTAAAAAGGAATATGACGGAAAAGTTAATTTTGATATTGTAAATGTAGATGAAAATCCCGAAGCAAAGGAAAATTTCCCTGTAGACGGACAAACTCCGGCATTGATAATGTTAAATACATCAAACGACATATCCGCATTTGAGTTTAAATGCGGTGATAAAGATAAACTGAAAAGTGCAATAGACGCAGCAATGAAATAAAAATATTAATATAAATTTTAAGAGGATAAAGAAAGGATGGATAAAAATGAAAATTCAGTATTTGGGAACAGGAGCTGCAGAAGGAATACCTGCAATATTCTGTGATTGTGAAAAATGCAGACGATCAAGACAGCTTGGCGGAAGAAATATAAGAACAAGAAGTCAGGCTTTGATAGATGATACTATTTTGGTTGATTTTCCCGCAGATACATATATGCATTTTTTAAGATATAATTTTCCTATCACAAAGATTAATACCTGTATTGTAACTCATTCACATACAGATCATTTGTATCCTGCGGAAATTGAGATGAGAGCAAGACCGTATTGTGCAACTATAGATGAAATGAATCCTCTTACATTTTACGGAGATACAAGCGTATATGACAAATTAAATGATGTAATAAAAAATGCAGGCATAATAAAAGAAAATGAAATTCAGACAAAACTTGTAAAGGTAAATACGCCTTTTACGGCAGACGGATATACAATAACGCCGTTAAGAGCGGCACACGGACCGGAGTCAACACCTGTTGTATATATTGTTGAAAAGGACGGAAAAAGCCTTTTTTATTCAAATGATACAAGCGATTATCCGGAAGAAAGCTGGGAATATTTAAGAAAATACAAAAAACCTATTGATTTAATTTCGTTGGATTGTACCTCTGCAATGAGTCATATAAAGTATATAGGACACATGAGTCTTGAAAGAAATATTGCAATCAGAGAAAAACTTTATGATGCCGGAGTAGCTGACGATCATACTGTTTTTGTGCTGAATCATTTCTCACATAATGGAGACGGTGTGGTATATGATGATTTTGTCAAGTTTGCGGAAAAAGAAGGCTTTAAGGTTGCATATGACGGAATGATTATTGAATTTTAAGAAAAAATAATAATTTAATATAATAACATAAAATGCTGTGATTTATAGAGAATATG
>CASFSH010000216.1 GCA_949297205.1 uncultured Bacillota bacterium
GTTTTTTGCAAAAATGCACAAAACCCTTGCACCTAAACAATTCTGAAACGCTTGTAAGCCGCCATGCGGCTGCGTTTCATAATTGTTCAGCAGTCATTAAATAAATGAAAAATTTTAGAAAAAAATAATAAAAAATATATTAATTATTGCAGATATTAATATAATTCAAATGTCAAAATGTATATTCAAGATATTATTTCATGATTGGCAAAATGAATTTTATAACATGATGCAAAAACACTTATTGTACCCATGCCTACGGCAAGCACAGATACCGCCAAAATACCTAAAATCATTTTTTTCATAATTGTAAACACTTACTCCCTTCTTTAAAAAAACCTTTATTTTTAACCTTTACACTTATAATACGATTAAAACAATTAAATCCATTCAGTTTTTTGAAATTTTTTTAAATTTCTTTATAAGGTTTTATTTTTAATATTTCAGCCTTATTGTTTTCCCATCTAAAATCTATAATTTCTCCTGTTCGAGTTACAAATCCTCTTACTTCTCCACTTTTCCATTCTTCGGGAATTGCAGGTATTAATTCTATTTCTTCTTTATGACTTTGCATCAACGCCTCACAAATAGCTGCGCCTATTCCGAAATTACCGTCAATTTGAAAGGGAGGATGTGCATCAAACATATTCGGATATATGGATTTTCTGAACATATTTCTGATATGTTCCATAACTTTTTTTCCTTCCTTAAGTCTTGCATAAACAACACAAATCCATGCATTTGACCAACCGGTATGTCCTCCGCCGTTTTCAAGCCTTACCCTTAAAACTTCTCTTACGGCATTTGTATATTTTTCATCTGTAAAAATATCGGCAGGATGAAAACCATACACATGTGACATATGACGGTGTCCCGGTTCACTTTCTTCCAAATCTTCTCCCCACTCCAGTATTCGTCCGTCTTTTCCTATTTTAACAGGTGCAAGTTTTGAAATTATTTCTTTAAAATGTGTTGAATCCTCACCAATAACATCTGCTGCTTTTGCAGTTTTATCAAAGAGGTCGTATATAATAGACATATCCATAGCACTGCCTTTGCATACGGCACACAAATTCCCATCATAAATAAATCTGTTTTCAGGTGATGTTGAAGGACAGGTTATAAGTTTGCCGTCCTCATCTTCATACATCCAATCTTCAAGAAATTCAGCTGCACCTGTCATTACAGGATAATATTCTTTTAAAAAGTCAACATCTCTTGTATGCAGATAATGCTCCCAGATATGTCTTACACTCCAGAAACCTCCCATCTGCCAGAACCCCCATAACACTCCTTTTGTCGCCTCATAATTAAATCTCCATATATCGCTGTTATGCCACGATGACCATCCTCTTAATCCAAAATTATTTCCTTTTTCACAAAATTCCTTCAACATCTTCATAAGAGGCATATGACATTCAGCCAAATTACAGGTTTCAGTCGGCCAGTAATTCATTTGAGTATTAATATTCATTGTATAGTTCGAATGCCAGGGTGCAATCATTTTGTAATTCCATATTCCCTGAAGATTGGAAGGCTGTGTTCCCGGCATTGATGAGCTTATTGTAAGATACCTTGAGAAATCGAATAATAATGTTACAAGTCCGTTGTCAACCGTTCCTTCTGCGGCTTTTTTTATTCTTTCATCAGTAGGTAAATAATCATATTTCTCACCGTCTATTTTTATTTCAACTCTGTCAAAGTATTTTTTATATTGCTCTGTATGTCTTTGTTTTAATTCTTCATATGAATATTTTGCAGCGTTATTTAATACATCAAGGCTTGTTTGTATGTACTCCTTCCCTTCTGTAACAGGCATCTTGTTATAACCGTTGAAACTCGTTTTTATTGAAAAAATCACAGTTATATTATTTGTTTTACTTGTCCACATTGAATTAGCCGCTCCAAAAGGTTCATAATCCGATATAACCTTAACTCTTGAACAAAAATGTATACTTTCTTTATCCTTATCATATTCTACTTTCATTGTATATTGTGAAACATCTGTAGGACATCTTCCCTCTGAAGTTGCAACTCCATCTTCACAATACATTTTATTTTCAAGTTCAACAGCTTGATAAATATGATAATCAAGCTTTTCCTCACTCTTAATATTCAGCACAAATACATCATCCGCAAGTGAAACGAATGCTTCCTTGCACACCTCATTTCCATTAAGTTTAAATTTTGTAACAATTCTCCCATTGTCCATATCAAGCTCACGTTTGTAGTCCGTCACATCACTTTTTTCTGTTATAATATCAACAAACAAATTTCCATAACTTAAATAACCTTGTGAATGGATTCCAAACATCATTTCTGAAGTTGCATCTGTTGCTTCGGAATATTTCTTATTTTTTACAAGCTCTCTTATATTATATATTTCTTCCATGCTGTGCTTTCTCGTTTCCATCCCCGGATAACCCGACCATAAGGTGTCCTCATTAATCTGAAATTTATCGGAAATTGTTCCGGAAAAGACCATAGCACCTATTCTTCCGTTTCCGATCGGCAGTGCTTCTTCCCAAATTTTTGCTTCCTTGTTATACCACAATTTTTTATTCATATGCAAAACCATCTCCCATATATATTTTCTTTTATTATTTAAAAAACATTTTCTACTTTATTTTTGTACTTTTTATAATCATACACACTTTTAAATATACTGTCAAGCATAATTTAATATTTATAACCAAATATTATCCGATAAAATGATACATTATTTTCACATTTTATATTTGCTTTTTCTTACTTTTTATTATATAATATATAGGGAAATATTTTTGCAATATTAAACATTTTTTTCATATTTAAAACAATATAAATATTTATACAGCATATTTCATATAAAAAGTTATAAAAAATATGTAATAGTATAAAAATTTGCTATATAAAAAAAGTTATATGGTTATAAGAATTTTGATATTGCAAAAAAGAGAAGAGTTTGTTAAAATATTAACAAAGAAACGGTGAAATAATATAGATTATTGAACCAAATAAAAAATTAAGGAGAATAGCTTATGAGTAAAAATTATGAAATTGTGGATAGTATCGAAACTCTTGAAGCTGCTTTAAAAAGAATAAGAGCAGCGCAGGAAAAGTTTTCAAAATTTTCTCAGGAAAAAGTAGATGAAATCTTCAAAGCTGCAGCGGTTGCCGCTAACAAAGCAAGAATCCCGCTTGCTAAGATGGCAGTTGAAGAAACAGGCATGGGAGTTGTAGAGGATAAAATTATCAAAAATCACTATGCTGCAGAATACATTTATAACGCTTATAAAAATACAAAAACATGCGGCGTTATTGAAGAAGATAAAGCATTCGGAATAAAGAAAGTTGCTGAACCTATTGGTGTTATTGCAGCAGTAATTCCTACAACTAATCCGACTTCAACCGCAATATTCAAAACACTGATAGCATTAAAAACCAGAAATGGTATAATCATAAGCCCGCATCCGAGAGCTAAGAAAAGTACAATTGAAGCAGCAAAAGTTGTTTTGGAAGCCGCAGTTGCTGCAGGTGCTCCCGAAGATATAATCGGATGGATAGATGTTCCGAGTCTTGACTTAACCAATATGGTTATGAAAGAAGCAGATACAATTCTTGCAACAGGCGGTCCCGGAATGGTTAAAGCTGCATATTCAAGCGGAAAACCCGCATTGGGCGTTGGTGCCGGAAATACACCTGCTATAATAGATGACAGTGCTGATATATTACTGGCAGTTAACTCAATTATTCATTCCAAAACATTTGATAACGGTATGATATGTGCTTCCGAACAATCGGTAATAGTTCTTGACAGTATTTATAATAAAGTTAAAAAAGAATTTACTGACAGAGGATGTTATTTCCTTAATAAAGAAGAAACAGAAAAAGTAAGAAAAACTATTCTTATAAATGGTGCACTAAATGCTAAAATTGTTGGACAAAAACCATATACAATTGCAAAACTGGCAGGCGTAGATGTACCTGAAGAAACAAAAATTATTATAGGTGAAGTTACAAGCGTTGAATTGAGTGAAGAATTTGCACATGAAAAATTATCACCTGTTCTTGCTATGTACAAAGCTAAAACATTTGAAGATGCCCTTAATAAAGCTGAAAGATTAATTGCAGACGGCGGATTCGGTCATACAGCATCTGTATATCTGAATATTGCTGCTGAACAAGATAAATTGCAGGAATTTTATTCAAGAATGAAAACATGCCGTATCCTTGTTAATACTCCTTCTTCTCAGGGCGGTATAGGTGATATGTACAACTTCAAATTAGCTCCTTCTTTAACACTTGGCTGTGGTTCATGGGGCGGTAACTCTGTTTCAGAAAACGTTGGAGTTAAACATTTGTTAAATATCAAGACTGTAGCTGAGAGGAGAGAAAATATGCTTTGGTTCAGAGCACCTGAAAAGGTTTATATTAAAAAAGGATGTCTTCCTGTTGCGCTTGACGAATTGAAAAATGTAATGGGTAAGAAAAAGGCATTTATTGTAACTGACAGTTTCTTATATCACAATGGATTTACAAAGGCTATTACAGATAAATTGGATGAAATGGGCATAACACATACAACATTCTTTGATGTTGCTCCAGACCCGACATTGGCTTGCGCTATTGCAGGTGCAGAACAAATGAAAGCATTTGAACCTGACTGTATTATAGCTTTGGGCGGCGGTAGTGCTATGGACGCAGGTAAGATTATGTGGGTATTATATGAACACCCCGAAGCTGACTTTATGGATATGGCAATGAGATTCATTGATATTAGAAAAAGAGTTTATACTTTCCCGAAAATGGGTGAAAAAGCATACTTTATTGCTGTTCCTACATCTGCCGGCACAGGTTCCGAAGTTACACCTTTTGCTGTTATTACCGATGAAAAGACAGGAGTTAAATATCCTCTTGCAGACTATGAATTATTACCGAATATGGCTATTATTGATACAGATATGCATATGAGTGCTCCTAAGGGTCTTACCGCAGCATCAGGTATTGACGCCGTAACTCATGCATTGGAAGCATATGCATCAATGATGGCTACCGACTATACTGACGGTCTTGCAATCCAGGCATTAAAAACAATATTTAAATATTTACCAAGAGCATACGATAACGGTCAGGTAGATGTTGAAGCAAGAGAAAAAATGGCTAATGCCGCTACAATGGCAGGTATGGCATTTGCAAATGCATTCCTTGGTGTATGTCACTCTATGGCTCATAAATTAGGTGCTTTCCATCACTTACCTCATGGTGTTGCAAATGCATTGATGATTGATGAAGTAATCAGATTTAATGCAGCAGAAGTTCCGGCTAAAATGGGTACTTTCCCACAGTATGATCATCCTCATACAATGGCAAGATATGCAGAAGTTGCAGAAGCATTAGGATTAAGCGGAAAAACAGATGCTGATAAAGTTGAAAATCTTATTAAAGAAATTGATAAATTAAAAGAAAAAGTCGGAATTAAAAAGACAATTAAAGATTACGGTATAGATGAAGCTGACTTCCTTGCAAGACTTGATGAAATGACAGAACAGGCATTTGACGATCAGTGTACAGGAGCTAACCCGAGATATCCGTTAATGAGCGAAATTAAGCAAATGTATCTCAAAGCATATTACGGAAAATAATATTTTCTGATATAACCGGACAAGAAATCTGAATAAATGTATAATTGTTTAAACAGCTGTTCGGATTTTCTTGTTACGGTATTATGACACTGCCGACTCTCGGCGGAATGGAGGACTAAATTATGAAACTCGATAAAGTTATAGCTGTTAGTGCGGGAAAAACCATATACAGAACAGATGATACTGCAATAAAGGTTTTTGATGAATCTTATTTGAAATCAGATGTACTTAATGAAGCATTAAATCAGTCACGTATAGAAGAAACCGGTCTGAATATTGCCAAAATAAAAGAAGTTATGCGAATAGACGGAAAATGGGCTATTGCATCTGATTATATCGAAGGAAAAACTCTTGCACAATTAATGCAGGAAAATCCCGACAAAATGGATGAATACCTTAATATGTTTGTTGATTTGCAATTGGAGGTTCACAGTAAAACTGCACCGCTTTTAAATAAGCTGAAAGATAAAATGCATAGAAAAATATCTATGGCAGACATTGATGCAACAACAAGATATGACCTTCATACAAGACTTGAAGCAATGCCCAAACATAATAAAGTTTGTCATGGAGACTTTAACCCAAGCAATATTATTATAACTAAGGATAATACTCCATATATTCTTGACTGGTCTCATGCAACACAGGGAAATGCATCTGCTGATGTTGCAAGAACATATTTATTGTTCTGTCTGCACGGAGATGTTGACTTTGCCAAAAAATATCTTAACCTATTCTGCACCAAGAGTGATACAGCAAGACAATATGTTGAATCATGGATGCCTATTGTTGCTGCTTCTCAGTCAGTAAAAGGAAAACCTGAAGAAAGAGAATTCTTGTTATCCTGGGTTAACGTTGTTGATTATGAATAATTTTTATATTTACTGCTCTTATACAGTTATATAATTTATATGTATTTCCGAAAAGGCTGTCCCTAAAATTACAGGATAGCCTTTATTTATTATGATGTTTTAAACAACATTTCCCCAAATAACAACTTTTTATTAAATTTTATCAAAAGGCTTGACATTTCAAAACTATCATGCTATAATACAGTTATTGATTTGCGGGAGTGGCTCAGTGGTAGAGCGTCACCTTGCCAAGGTGAACGTCGCGAGTTCGAATCTCGTCTTCCGCTCCAAAAAACGACGGAATTATAATCCGTCGTTTTTTATTGTTTGATTTTTTAATTACATAATTAATAGTTTTCTATTCTGCCATATTGTCCAAAGCCTCTCCACAAACTCTGTATACCGTCCATTCATCCATAGGCTTTGCACCGATAGATAAATAAAAGTCTATGCTTGGTTTGTTCCAGTCAAGACAACTCCATTCGAGTCTGCCGCATTCTCTTTCCTTTGCAATCTGCGAAAGCTTTTTTAAAAGCATTTTTCCGTATCCCTTACCTCTGTAATCCTTTTTCACATACAAATCCTCAAGATAGATTCCGGCTCTTCCCAAAAAAGTCGAAAAATTATGAAAAAACAAAGCCATTCCAACATCCTTGTCATTTTCAGAAATTAATATGACTTCTGCCTTTTTCTTATCAAATATCCATTCCTCCAGCAATTCTTCCGTTGCAACCACATCATCTAACATATTTTCGTATTCTGCAAGTTCTTTTATAAATCCAAGTATTGTTTTTGTATCCTGTTTTTGTGCAAATCTTATTTTTACTTCATTCTCCATTTTATTTCTTTCCTTTTTATTAATTTCTTGAACATTTTTCCGCATCAATTGCCAAAACCACCATAAGCGCAATCAGTGCGTTTTCTTCTTTAACATCAATTGTATATGTATCGGTCAAATTAAAAATTTCCTTATTTATAACCGCAACCGTTTCACTGCGTGATTTTATTGTATAATCCCATTCAAAGACATTTCCCTCAATGTGCCAGCCGTTACAGTCTATATTGTATTTTGGTTTAAAAAAGGTCAATTCCTTTGATATACACCCGATATAATTATCATTGACATATAACTCAAACTTCGGCATAAATGTCAGTATTACCTGTTTTACTGTCCCTATATGATTGCCGTTTTTGTCGAGAATGTGTAATTTATGTCCCCATGACATTTTACCTTCTACAGTATAATATGTGTTTCCTTCCGAATCATATATATCATAGCTGTCAAACCATGAAAAAAAACGCTGTTTAAACAATAATTTCATAATATCCCCTATCCTTCTATTTTATAAACTTTTTTTAACTCGTTATTTACGGCATTTCTTACCTTTATCAAAACATCTGAATTATGTGCACATTTTTCAAAGGATATTTCACCGAAAATATCTTCTATTATTTTCAGCGTCTTTTCATATCCGATATGCTTTTCAAGCATTTTCATTGCGCAAAAATCCTCTAATGCATGCAAAAATACACGAATTCTCAATGAGTAAAGAGGTCCGTCCTCACCCGGGTACACCGAAAAAGCATCTCCCGACGGAAAACCTCCACCTGCATCAGTTTGCAAAAACGGATTTATCTTATACTTTGAAAGACGGGAATAATAAAAATTAAATCCCCACTGCAAAAATCCCTTTATGTTATATTTAAAAAACTGCAAAGCTATGCTTCTGTTACGGTATGACGGCATTGCTATAAATCTGTTTGAAACATCCTTATATTGAGCACAGCAGTAATACACCCACAAGTTATCAATATGACCGTAAAAATCCATTGCATTGTTTAATGTAACAACAGGATTTTTTACAATACCTTTTTCATAAAAATCATAATGAGAAAGAGCATCAATTATTTTAAAACCTTTAAGATATTTTTCCGCTTCATTTTTTGCTTTAAGGTAGTCATCAAGACATTCTTTATTCGGCTCGTCCGAAATATGAAAATATGTGACCTCCGACACCCCTTTTTCCTTTAAAAATGCTGTAAGTGAAAGAAGAAATTGACTAAGAAAATCTTTATATCGTTCATCGGTGGCACAAACATCCCAGCCGAACATTCTTTTTTCTTCCCCGTTTTCTGACACCATAATCTTCGGTGTGAATTTTGCGCCCCACTGTGTGTAAAGATGTGCCATTTCAAAATATTTTATTCCGTTATTTTTGCACATCTTTATCCATCTTTCAAGCAACGAAAAATCAAAACTGTATTTTTCTTTATCCTTTGTTATTTTTACAAGCTGAACGGTAGGTCTTTCCCCTCCTACCTCAACATCTAAAGGCGGAGTAAAAATCGGCGTCAATATCATATTAATACCGTTTCTTACGGCGGCTTTTACAAATTTATCAATAAGTTCCCAATGTTTTTCGCTCCATGTTTCCACGTTATAATACTGAGCAATACAATCGGCATGAAACCACTGCGTAAAAATCAGTCCGCTGTCTTCAAGCTCTATCGGCAAAATTTCAATTGTCATGTCGGTATTCTTTTCTTCTTCATCTGTTTTAAATGTTACCTTAATATTGTGCTTTCCCGAAGGTGCAGTTTTATCAATATTTATCCAAACAGCCTGAAACCAGCCCGTTGCGATTACAATATTGTCTTTTACGGGACACAAAATATCGGGAAATATACCCGGCTCGGTACTTATATAATTATCGTCATCAACACCATCAGGATAGGTCGGAAGATTTACAGGAACATTTGCAATATAGTATACCGATATATTACTTTTTATGTCACTTTCTATCTCTATATGTATTTGTTTATCCTTTTTATCCTTAAATGCAATCTGATATGCACATTCTTCATTTTTTAAAATATTCATTTCATGAATTTCATCAAATTGTACCTTGTTTTTCGGCATAACCTTTTCAAGTGATGAAATTTGCATAAGCTCTGTCATAATACCATCTCCTTGGATTAACTAATGTAATCATTATAACATCTGCAAATTAAAATGTAAACATATTTTATTTATTTATCCGAATTTTAACCATATATTTTTTAATGCTTGAATTATATCATAAAATATGATACAATGTCTGCAATAACCATTATGAAAGGAACTCTTTTATGAAAGAAAAAATATATACGATACCGGTTAACGAAGCCTTTGATGAGGACTGCGAATGTCCGTTATGCTTTCTTTACAAAAAACTTGAAAATGAAGCAGTTGAATATGCATTGGGCGCCGCAATGATGGAACCCGATTACAGACTTTTATCAAATGACAAGGGATACTGCCAAAAACATTACTCAATGCTTTTTCAAAAGCCGAATAAATTAAGCCTTGCGCTTGTACTTGACACTCATCTTGAGGAAATAAGAAAAAAAATATCCTCTCTTTCAAAAAATCTCGATAATATAAGAACCGAAAAAAAGCAGTTTTTCTCAAAAAACAAAAACACGAATCCGCTTTCTGATTTTGACAAAACTTTATCGGATATTCACGATGACTGTGTGATATGTGATAAAATCAATCATACCTTAAAAAGATATATCGAAGTGATTTTTTATCTGTGGAAAAACGACTCCGAATTTAAAAAAAAGGTCTTAAATTCAAAGGGTGTATGTATCCCGCACTTAAAAGAACTGACAGACGCTTCTTTTAAATATCTTTCCCGTGACGAGGCGGCGGAATTTTCTAAGCTTCTTTATGACAAAGAAATCAGCGAACTTGAAAGAATACAAAACGATATACATAAATTTACTCTTAAATTTGATTACAGAAACAAGGACATGGAATGGGGAACGTCAATAGACGCTCCCATAAGAACAATAGAAAAAATAGCAGGTCATATCGTAACATACGACAAGGAATAATATTTTTTTACAAATAATCGGGCTTTTGCAAAATGCACTGCCCTTTTTTTGTATTATACAATAGGAAAAGATACCGTTACAAATACAAAAAAAACACACTGCCAAACCAACAAAAAAAAGGTTAATTTGTATTAATTTGCAAAAAACGTATAATATAAAGTAAAAAAAGCGTTAAATTTTGTAAAACTTTACAATGTTTTTTTTAACAAAAACTATTGACTTTTTGATGATTTTAAGCTAAAGTTTTTATTATGCGATACTTTTGTTTTGCATAACAAATCAAACTGAAATTCAGTATGATTTGAATTTAAAATTTGGATTGGAGGTAGACAGTTGGAAAAAATCATCAGTCTCGAAAATGTAGCTTTAGCCTTTGACGGAGAGACAATTTTAAACAACATCAACTTAGACATTTACGACAAAGAATTTGTGACGCTTCTTGGTCCGTCCGGATGCGGCAAAACGACAACTCTTCGTATCATCGGCGGTTTTTTGGAACCTGACAGCGGAAATGTTATTTTCGAGGGAAAAAAAATTAATAATCTTCCCCCGTATAAAAGAAACATCAACACCGTTTTTCAGCGTTATGCACTTTTCCCCCACCTAAATGTATATGACAATATTGCTTTTGGTCTGAGGGTAAAAAAGGCACAGGAATCTGAAATACGAACGCGTGTAACGCAAATACTTAAACTTGTTAATTTATCAGGATTTGAAAAACGATCCATTCAGCGCCTGTCCGGCGGACAGCAGCAGCGTGTTGCAATAGCACGCGCACTAATCAACCGTCCCAAAGTTTTATTATTGGACGAGCCGTTAGGTGCTCTTGATTTGAAGCTTAGAAAGGAAATGCAGATCGAGCTGAAGAAAATCCAGCAAAGTCTTGAAATAACCTTTATATATGTAACCCACGACCAGGAAGAAGCATTAACAATGAGCGATACCGTCGTGGTAATGAATAACGGAGATATTCAGCAAATCGGAACACCTCAGGATATTTATAACGAACCGGTAAATGCATTTGTCGCCGACTTTATCGGAGAAAGCAACATCTTAGACGGCGTAATGAAAAAAGATTTTCTCGTATCAATGCATGGTCATGATTTTGAATGTGTGGATAAAGGCTTTGAAGAAAATGAAAATGTTGATGTGGTTATAAGACCGGAAGATATAAAAATAACCACCCCCGAAAATGCAAAAATATCGGGCATAGTCACAAACGTAACCTTTAAGGGCGTTCACTATGAAATGTCGGTAAAATCGGAAAACTTTGACTGGCTTATACATTCAACCAAAGCAGCGGAGCCCGGCAGTCAAATCGGCATGAACTTTGATCCTTTTGATATTCATATCATGAGAAAAAGCAAAGTGAGGTGTTGCGATGATGAATCAAACTAAAAGAGGCAACGGGATGCTTTCTTATCTTACGGCATCACCTTATATTTTATGGATGATTATTTTTATAATCGTACCCCTTGCAATGGTTGCATACTTCGCATTCACCGACACTGACGGTCAATTTACTTTTGAATATATTAAATCGGTCGGACAGTATACAAATATTTTTGTAAAGTCAATCTGGCTTGCGGCAATTGCTACCGTAATATGCCTGCTTCTTGCATATCCTGTAGCATATATACTCACAAGGCTTGATAAAAATGTCCACAGCACAATGATTATGCTGGTAACTCTTCCAATGTGGATGAACTTTCTTTTAAGAACGTACGCTTGGATGACGCTTCTTGGCAACAACGGCATTATAAATTCAATTCTCGGATTTATCGGGCTTGGACCGTTTAAGCTTTTAAATACTCAGGGAGCCGTTGTACTCGGTATGGTATACAATTATTTACCATATATGATTTTACCTTTGTATACCGTTATGATAAAAATTGACAAAAGTATATTGGAAGCCGCACAAGACCTTGGCTGTAACGGTGCAAAGGTAATATGGCGCGTGGTTTTACCCTTAAGCATTCCCGGAATAACTTCGGGAATAACAATGGTATTTGTTCCTGCAATCAGCACATTTATCATTTCAAGAATGTTGGGCGGAGGATCAAACCTATTGATAGGTGACCTAATAGAAATGCAGTTTTTGGGAAACTCCTATAATCCCAACCTCGGTGCTGCAATATCATTAATACTTATGGTTATTGTTCTGATAATAATGACCGTCATGAATCAATTTGACTCAGACGACGATAAAGTATTGATATAAAGGAGGGGTATGGGAATGAAAAAATTTTCAAAAATTTATTTAGCGCTTATATTTTTGTTTTT
>CASFSH010000217.1 GCA_949297205.1 uncultured Bacillota bacterium
GACAAGGACTACATTGACAAAAAAGCAAAAAATCTTGCACAGCTTATTCAAAAGCTATGTAATTAAAATATACAAGCGTTTACGCACTGTTTCGGTGCGTACGTTTATTTTTAAATGAGGTGCTGATTTGAAAAAATATTATGCGGTAAAAAAAGGCCGAAATCCCGGTATATATGAAACATGGGAAGAATGCAAAAAGGAAACCGACGGTTTTTCAGGCTCGGAATTTAAAAGTTTTACAAGCCTTGATGACGCACAAGCTTTCATATCTTCCCAAGAGGAAAAATTACATTCCGAAAGTGAAGCAATTGCATATGTTGACGGCAGTTTTTCCAAGGAAAAAGCCATGTTTTCCTTCGGCGCTGTTTTATTTTACAACAACGAAGAACTGCAATTCAAACAAGCCTTTAACGATCCTGATCTTGTTTCAATGAGAAACGTTGCAGGAGAAATTAAAGGTGCTGAATTTATCATGAACTACTGTCTTGAACACGAAATTAAAAGTGTGGATATTTATTATGATTACGAAGGTATTGAAAAATGGTGTACCGGCGCATGGCAGGCAAACAAATTCGGTACAAATAACTATGCAAATGTTTACAAACAAATATCTCAATCTGTGGACATTCATTTTATTAAGGTGAAAGGTCATTCAAACAACAAATATAACGATCTTGCCGATACCCTTGCAAAAAGCGCTTTAGGAATAGATTAAATACCTATATTTTTACAAACAAAAACATTTAAAAAGTCAGCTCCAATATTGAAAAAGAGGGAATACTTACATGAATATTTTATTTATATGTACAGGCAACACCTGCCGCAGTCCCATGGCTGCTGCTATTATGAACAAACTTGCCATTGAAAATGATCTTGATATAAGAATAGAATCAGCCGGACTTTTTGCAAATGAAGGGGATCCGGCAAGCCAGCAAGCTGTTGAAGCAGTTAAGAAATATGATATAGATTTAAGCTCTCACAAAGCAAAACAGCTTACTCCCGATCTTATTAATCAAAGTGATTTAATAGTTACCATGACTGAGGCACACAAGCTTATTTTGCAGGATATGGCTGCAGATAAAACACGTACGTTGTGCGAACTTGCTGATATGGAAGGCGATATTCCCGATCCTTTCGGCGGTGATGAAAAAGAATATGAAGAAACTGCCGACAAGCTGTATATAGCTTTGACGCAACTATCTGACAAACTTGCACAGATTCAGGAAAATCAGCAGCAAAATGAATTATGATTAAAACCATTAAAACAGGTGAAATTTTTATGATTACTTTTTCGGATATTGCCCCCTCAGACGCTAAAGTTCTTGCTGAGCTTGACAAAGAGTGTTTCTCCGTACCCTGGTCTGAAAAATCTTTTTCCAACGAGGCAGAAAATCAATCAGCCATATATGTTATTGCAAAAAAGGACAATACCATTGTAGGTTATGCAGGTCTATGGCAGGTTTTAGATGAAGGACAGATTACAAACATTGCGGTAAAAAAGGATTTTCGACGGAAAAAAATCGCGTCGTCAATGATTTGCGAACTTATAAAAAGGGCTATTCAAAATAACATTTCACGTCTTACCCTTGAAGTGAGAAAATCAAATACCGCCGCAATTGCTTTATATACCTCATGCGGTTTTCAGCCGGTGGGTGAAAGAAAAAATTATTACCATTCTCCCACTGAAAATGCGGTTTTAATGGATTTGAATATTTCCAAAAATTTATCGGACTTTTGTGAAAGGACAGACTACAATGGATAAACTGATACTTGCAATAGAGAGTTCATGTGACGAAACTGCGGCTGCTGTGGTGAAAAACGGCCGTGAAATTTTATCAAACATTATAAACACACAAATAGATCTTCACAAGATATATGGAGGTGTAGTACCTGAAATTGCTTCGAGAAAACATATCGAAAACATTGACGCTGTGATTGAAGAAGCATTGTCTCAGGCAAATGTTACCATAAATGATATTGACGCTATTGCGGTTACCTACGGTCCGGGGCTTGTAGGTGCGCTTTTAGTAGGTGTGTCATATGCAAAAGGCTATGCTTATGCCGCAAAAAAGCCGTTAGTTCCCGTACATCATATAAAAGGTCATATTACTGCTAATTTCCTTGCACATAAAAACCTTGAACCTCCATTTATCTCCCTTGTGGCATCAGGAGGTCACAGCCATATTGTTTTGGTTGAGGATTATACCAAATTTAAAATTTTGGGCAAAACAAGAGATGATGCGGCAGGAGAGGCTTTTGACAAAATAGCAAGAGTCCTTGGGCTTGGATATCCCGGCGGTCCTCTGATTGACAAGCTTGCAAAAGAAGGAAATTCTAAAGCAATACATTTTCCCCGTGTCAGAATTGACAAAGACTCTCTTGACTTTTCTTTCAGCGGAGTAAAAACAGCTGTTATTAACTATCTTCACAAAGCTCAACAACAGGGTATTGAAATAAATAAAGCCGATGTTGCCGCAAGCTTTCAGGATGCTGTTACCGATGTCTTATGCGAACACACAATTGACTCCTGCTTAAAATACAATATGAAAACAATAGCAATTGCCGGAGGAGTGGCCGCAAATTCCGATTTACGTAATAAAATGACTATTTTATGCAATGAAAAGGGCATTAATGTTCTTTATCCCCCACCTGTTTTATGTACCGACAACGCAGCAATGATCGGCTGTGCAGGCTATTATCTTTACCTTAACGGCAGCCGTGCAAAACTTGACTTGAATGCAGTTGCTTCCCTTTCAATTGAGGACTGAATGTAATATGATTTTAAATTTACCGCACTTATTTTATGATATATAAAGGAGGTTAGATGTCAATAAGGAAAAAGCAAAAAATTATGTGAGTTATACAGCTGGAATGATTGAATATTGTAGTAAAATCAAATAATTTATGGCAGTGTAAAGTTAATATGAAAAATATGGCAATGGTTTCATAAAGTTCCGCTGATTTTCGCTGACGTTCTGAACATTTAAATCCTGTAACTTTAGCAGGAATTAGATTAGAAAGTGAACTGTGAGGTCTTATAAAGTTATAAAAGAAAACAAACATAATAATCACCCTGTTTGCGCTTTCTAATGTATTAAAGCTATAAAGGGTTTTGTAACAGTTTTTTATCTGTTTGTTAAAGGCTTCAATAACATTGTT
>CASFSH010000218.1 GCA_949297205.1 uncultured Bacillota bacterium
ACAGATTAGCTTCCAAATCTTCTTTTGATTTGGAAGGCTTAACGATTTCCGCATCAAATGTTGCTTCTTTTCCTTCATTTACTTCCTTTACAGCCGCTTCCAGTTTTGCTTTATCAAGCTTTACCCCTACGGCATGTTCCGTAACAATTATTTTGCCGTCTTCTGTTTTTTCATATGCCGCATCTTTTGGTTCTTTCACCAATTCATCATAAACGGCATTTACTTCCAGTTTATCTGGCTGTGCATAATCAAGTGTAACTGCAATATCATTCTTTTCTCCCATTGATACAGCATTTATAAATTCTTCTTTTGCAACAGAAGTATCATGATTCTGTCCGGACACTCCGGGTTTTATGGTTATACTGTTTTCACCGAAAATATACTCGGGTTCGGTTGAAACACCGTTTATCTCTGTACCGAAATTAAATAAAACCTGCCCAAGCGCCTCATCATCATATACCAACACAAGAGGTATATCTTCTTTTGAAAAAATAAGTTTTATGCTGTCAAAGGAATTTTTAAATATATTTGAATTTTTACCCACACCTATTGCATTGTTAACGGTTTCTTCCACATTTACTTCAAGCCCTATATCACTTGCCAAAATCTGTGAACTTTTTCCTTCGGAAGTAACCGTAAAAACTTCATCCGATTTAAGGATTCCTGAAACAGTGCTCTTTAGTTCTTCCGTATTCATACCGCCTACATCAACACCTGCAACAAATACATTTTCTGCAGCTTTATTTTTAGGCAATGTCAAAGAATATCCTGTAAATGCAGCAAACAAAACTACAATAACAACTACAGGAATGATAACAGCTTTTTTATTTATTTCCTTTTTATTTGATTTTTTTTCGGTATTTTTACCGGTCTTAACTTGAGAAGCATTTCTTTTTCTCGGAGAATAAGAAAACTCATCCTCTTTAATATCCTGAGAAATGTTTTTCTCCTTTTCATTCATTGTTGCACTCATTTATATTAAACCCACCTTTATTCTATTCAAAAAATTTCATATATTCATCAAGCTGTCTTGAATATGTATCCAAAAATGTATAAACTTCTTTGTTCTTGGTTAAAATATTAAAACATTTGTGAATATTCTTTACAAAATTGGGTGTATATTCATTAATGTACAGCCCTTTTGCAAGCGGACAGATTCCTTTTGCCCTCGGATCAATTATTATTTCAAGCTTTCCGTCGGAATTAAGATACGGAGTCAGCGGAAATATTCTACACGCCAGCGGTCTCTGATAACGATCACACTTTCCGTTGCAAAAAAGTATGGGAACTCTGATATTCTTTCCGTTATATTTATATTCCAAATCGGAATATTCTATTTTCATCCATGAAGGATTTAGCAGTTTATATACATTTTTTTCTCCCGGAAACAAATACATTCCGCTGTCTTTTCCTTTACAGCATATCTTTCCACACAATTGACCGCAATCAGCTTTAATCGGTGTGACATCATCAAAAAGACGATACAGCTGCAAATATACATATGCAGAATTCATATATCCAATACTCCTTTACAGTAAGTTATAACCTAAGCGCAGATATCCCCTGCCTCAACAGGCGGCAGGTTTTCTTTCAGAATTTCAGTGGCAGTTATAATCTCCCACTGAAGCACTGAGGAGATTACGTTCCCTGAACAGGTTTTTTATCTGTCGCAATTTCTCCGTTTTGTGTATGTGAAGCAGAAACGCTGCTCCGATTTAAATTTATAATCTTTTTGCTATATTATATTGTACCACAAGAAAACATTAAAAACAATAGATAAAATCGTATTTTTTCTATTGTAACACAAAATATAAATTTGTTAAAATTCCATAAAAAAACTAAACAATTCCGTCACATTTTAAAATTTTAAAATTTATATAGATTTATATGCCGTCATTCCCGTTTTACAATTACCTCAGAATGCTTAAAATTCGCTTTTAAAGCCTTGTAAAATATATTTATATGTTTATTATATCCTTATATGCAAAAAAAGATTTTAACGGTTTATTCTATATTATACAAATATCCGTCACTCAGGTTAGTTCTTAATTATTTTGTAATTTTTTACATGGTATGTATATTTCGTTTTTTTCCGGCAATACTAAAAACAGACAAATCATAAAAATTACAGTTATTCGAAAGGATTGATTGAATTGAAAAATAAAAGACCGTTTAAACTTTCAAAAGGTGGGTTATACATAGCCCTGTGCTGCTGTGCTCTGGTAATTGCAGCAATAGGCTATGCAGGAAACAAACAGAACATTGACAATGAAAACGACTCGATATTAAATATTGTCGACAGCGATATTAACGAAAAACAATCCGAAATTTTATACGATTATGATACGGATTTTGAAGATGATACAGATATTGTAACTGTAACCGATGATGTTTCGGATATGACCGATGATTATAATACGGAAGATTTATCGGAAGACAGCGACGCAAGTGTTTCCGAAGATGATACAACAGAAACCGAAACCGCTGTATCAAAAACCGTTGAAGTTGAGGAATTTAAACTTAAAATGCCTGTTGAAGGATCGGTTTTATCCGCATTTTCAGGTGATGAACTGATCTACAACGAAATATTATCCGACTGGAGAACTCACAACGGTATTGACATATCCTGTGATGCGGACTCAGCCATATATTGTGCAGCATCGGGAATAGTAACCGACATCTACGACAACGAACTTGGCAAAAATGTTCAGGTAGACCATCAAAACGGATATGTTACGGTTTATGCAAATCTTTCCGATCAGATTGAGGTAGCTGTCGGTGACACCGTATCGGAAGGTACTCTTATCGGAAAAGCCGGTTCTGAATCGGTAGGTGATTTTACTTCAGATCCTCATCTTCATTTTGAAGTTTTGTGTAACGGAAAATACCTTGACCCCACAGAACTGTTAATCAATGAACAATAAATAATATGCAAAACAATTTAGTTTTATAATATATTGCATTATAAACTTTTCATAGCCATTTATTATTCAATTTTAAAAATATTTTATAGTATACCATAAAAATAAACGCCCTGTATAAAGGCGTTTATTTTATTAATTTTCAAAATTCGAATAAAAATATTTTATTAAATCACGTCTTGTGACAATTCCTATAAAGTATCCTCTGTCATCAACCACAGGGACAAAGTTTTGATCCATTGCTTTTACAAAAAGTTCCTCCATTGTTGCTGTAATTTTTACGGCAGGATTTTTGCCAGGTTTCATAATGTCACTGACCTTTATATGCTCCTCTTTTTTTATATCAACCTGTTCCTCAGTATTTTCACCTTTAATTACATACCATAAAAAATCCCCTTCGCTGATTGTAGTCAGATAATGTCCTTCCTTGTCAAGTACGGGAATGGCTGTATATCCGTGATAGCACATCTTCTCAAGTCCCTGTCTTACCGAAAAATCATCAAGCAAATAAGATACTTCATTTTTGGGTTTCAGGAAAAATGCCAAGTTCATTTTTTCTTCCTCTCTTTACTTTAATGCTCTTATCATTTTAAAAGTTTTCCGTAAACTTCAATCTGACTCAACGCCGCCCATGACAGTGGATTTGATGCCTGTTTAAAATCAGTTAAATGAATACTGTCCGTTATGTACTTTTTATCCAATGTTAATGTTTGACCTTTGTTGCTTTTTACAAAGTTTACAGGTATTCTTGTACCGTCGGACAGCTCAATGGTAAGCGATTTCCAGTATGTATCATGGTCATCTTTAAAATCCGCTCTCAAATAAAATATAATTTTATCAATTTCGGCTTTTTTTCCAAAATAAAGATAATACTCAATATCTTCCCTTGCACCGCCGGCATAAGACTGATAAGGATACATACCGTGACCGTCCTGATAAATACATCCGTCAATTGAATTTCTTTCCTCAAACCATGCCTCATCCCGTGTTACATGATTTGCTTTTGCATAGGGAAAATATCTTTCTTCATATCTTTTTGCACTGCTGTTTAGGGCAATATTTCTGTATGAATATATTTCTTCATCTTCTGCTTCGGATACAATTATTGTATTTTTCTCTTTTGTCCATGCATCTTCTTTATATGCAACTCTTTTTTCACCGAATGGAATTGAATATTCAAAAACTCCGCCAGGAACATATACTATCGACTCGCAAAGACTTTCATCCAATTTAATTTTTATAAATTCGCAGTCTGTGAGTGTAATAACTATTTTATCTCCCTCACAATAGACTTTATTATATTCTGCGGTAATATTTTTTCCGCTTTGCGAAAATACCACATTATCGTTTTTATCTTTAATTTCTAACAGTAACATATCTTTTCTCCCAAATTACATTAAATCAGATGTTTTTACATGATCCATATCATCAAATTCCTGATTTTCACCGCACATTGCCCATATAAACGAATATGCTCTTGTACCAACTCCGCTGTGAATTGACCAGCTCGGACTAATTACAGCTTCTTCATTATGCATAACAATATGTCTTGTTTCATTAGGTTCTCCCATCATATGAAATACCACGCTGTCCTCGTCCATATCAAGATATAAATATACCTCCATACGTCTGTCATGTGTATGACAGGGCATTGTATTCCATACTGACCCTTCCGAAAGCTGTGTCAAGCCCATTGCAAGCTGACAGCTTTTCATTACTTCAGGATGTATATATTGATTAATAACTCTCTTATTTGCATCTTTTCCCTCACCGCAGGGAACTTTCTTTGCTTTTGTTATATCAATTTTAACAATAGGATATTCTTTATGTGCCGGACATGAGCTTATATAAAATTTTGCAGGGTTGTCCTTATTTACACTTTTAAATGTTATATCTTTATTTCCGCGTCCGATATAAATTCCGTCTCTCGGGTTCATATGATATTCAACGCCGTCGACGGTTATAACGCCTTCTCCGCCTATATTAATACATCCCATTTCACGTCTTTCAAGGAAATAATCTGCCGCAAGTTCTTTTCCCGCTTCAAGCTTCAATTCTTTTTCAACCGGCATTGCGCCTGCGGTTATAATTCTGTCAATATGGCTGTATACCATTTTAAGATTGTCTTTTGTAAACAAATCCTGAATTAAAAATTCCTCTCTTAATCTTTCTGTTGTATAATGTTTTACATCTTTTGCGTTTGACGCATTTCTTACTTCCATTTTTATCCTCCGTTTTGCCGTCATTTGCGGCATTTAATTTTTATTTTTATTTATCATAATACCGAATTATCATTTTGCAAAATTAAATAATCTTTTCCAAAAGCTTATTGCTTCTTTCAACAAATTTTGTCATTTCTTCAGCATTCAGCGGCTTATTGCAAAGCATTGCCAAATCATAAACATGTTCGCATACCATCTTTTGTGTATCCTCTTCCATGGTGCTTATCTTCTTAATCATGGAATTGTTTGAATTTAATACAAGTGTATATTCGTCATGGAACATATTGCTCATTCCCGCAAACTGCTGACCGTAGGATTTATATATCTCCTGCATTCTTCTTGATTGTTCTCCCAAAGTCATGATAGCCGGAACATCGGCGTCTTTCAATGCTTTTACTTCTATCTTCAAATCATCCTTGTTAAGATTTTTCTTGAATAATTCACTCAAGGCCTTGCTTTCATCCTCCGATACTGCATTTTCATCGGTAAGACTGTTTGACACATCGGAGTCTATTCTCGTAAATTTAACACCCTGTTCCCTGCCCTCTATAAAGGACATATAATGTGTATCTATCATAGTCGGCATAATAACGGCATTTTGTTCATGTTCTTTGAACATTTTAATATACTGGGCCTGCTGATTTTCGTCAGATACATAATATACGGTTTTATCCTCTTTGTCACCGATATAATCTTTAAGGGTGATATATTCTCCGTTGATGTCTTTGTAAATCATAATATCCTTGACTTTATCATAGAACTTTTCATCTCTGATACAGCCGTATTTTATAAACATATTTATATCGTTCCAATAAGAACCATACTTTTCTCTTTCATTTTTAAACAGCTCGCAGAGTTTATCCGCAACTTTTTTTGTGATATGGGCGGCTATTTTCTTTACGTACCCGTCGTTTTGCAAAAAGCTTCTTGACACATTAAGCGGTAAATCGGGGCAGTCTATTGTTCCCTTAAGAAGCATAAGAAATTCAGGTATTACTTCCTTTACGTTATCCGCAACAAAAACCTGATTGTTATATAATTTTATCTGTCCCTCATTGGTTGCAAATTCATGGTTGAATTTAGGGAAATACAGAATACCTTTAAGATTAAACGGAAAATCAACGTTAAGGTGTATCCAGAAAAGAGGTTCATTGAAATCCATAAATACCTTTGTATAAAAGCTCTTATACTCTTCATCGGTACAAGCCTTTGGAGCCTTCATCCACAAAGGAGTTGTGTCATTGATTGGCTTAGGTTCTTCCTTGGTTTGGTTTTCATCGGATTTATCGGATTCTTCCTTATTTTCCTCTTCGGGTTTTACAACCGTCAGATATACCTCTACAGGCAGGAATGCACAGTATTTGTTCAATACCTGTCTTACGGTATACTCCTCCAAAAACTCCTTGCTGTCATCAGCAATAAACAGTGTAATTGTTGTTCCTCTTTCGGTTTTTGTACCCTCTGTCAGTTCATATTCCATGCCGCCGTCACAAAACCATCTTGCAGGCTTTGAACCTTCCATATATGAAAGAGAATCAATCTGTACGCTTGTTGAGGGCATAAATGCCGAATAAAATCCCAATCCGAAATGTCCTATAATACCTCCGCCGTCCTTATTATCCTCTTCCTTATATTTTTCAAGAAAATCCGCAGCTCCCGAAAAAGCTATCTGTGTAATATATTTATCAATTTCCTCAGCTGTCATTCCTATTCCGTTATCGGTAATTGTAAGGGTTTTTGCTTCTTTATCAACTATTACCTCAACCTTCAGCTTCTCATCTTCACCGATTGTCGCCTCACCTATGTTGGAAAGCTTTTTTAATTTTGTAATGGCATCACAGCCGTTGGAAACCAACTCTCTTAAAAATATATCCTTATCGGAATATAACCACTTTTTTATAATGGGAAAAATATTTTCGGAATTTACCGAAATGTTACCTTTTGCCATTTTTCATCACTCCTGTTTTATATTAAAAATTATAGAATCATAACCATAAAAATTCTAACAGTATTCATTGTAATACTTTATACTGCTTTTGTCAATACAAAATTAGCACTCTTTTAAATAGAGTGCTAATTTTTACAAATTATTCATATTTAAGATATACTTTCTTTAAGTATTTTATCATACTAAAGTACTGCTCATTATAATCTTGCTTTTATACATATCCGAAAAGTCCTCTGACAGATACCTCACCCGAAGTAACTACTGTTTTTTTTCCGTCTGTTTCAACAACCAATTCTCCCAGCGGAGTCACATCAACGGCTTTTGCTTTCTGTTCCTTTCCGAATCCCGTAATAACCACATCCTTACCCAATGTTGCGCACACTTTTTTATATTCCCCGATAATACTTTCAATTCCGTCGTCAATGAATCTGAAATACAGTTCTTCAAATCTGCCGATAATTTCCGCAGCCGCCTTAAAACGTTTTATTTTTTTTCCCGTTTCCAGATAAACCGATGTCGCAACATTTTCAATATCCTTGTCAAAGGCTTCGTTATTCAAATTGACGCCTATACCGCAGATTGCATATTCAAGCCTTTCCATTTCACAGGACATTTCACTTAATATTCCGCACACTTTCTTTTTATTCAGAACCAAATCGTTGGGCCATTTTATTTCAAATTTTTCTTTATATATTCCGCTTAACGCTTTCTGTACGGCAAGCCCCGCAATAAGTGTAAGACAAGGTACTTTCTGAGGTTCTATATCGGGTTTTACCATTATGCTCATCCATAACCCGTTTTTATCCGCAGACTTCCAGACTTTGCCCCGTCTTCCCCGTCCCATTGTCTGTATTTCGGACAAAAATACCGTACCGTCGGGTTCATTGCTTCTTTGTTTTGCAAGATTGTTTGTAGAATCGGTTTTTTCCACACATACAATGTTTTTTCCTATAAGTTTTGTATTTAATATTTTTTTTATTTCTTCGGAAGATAAAACATCCGAATCTTCCAGTCTGTATCCCTTATTTGTCACTGCAGTAATCACATATCCGTCTTTTTTTAAGTTGTTTATATGCTTCCATACTGCGGCACGTGATATTCCCAGCAAGCTGCTGAGTTTTTCTCCCGACACATAATCCGTTTCGGTTTTCAGAATATCCAAAATCTTATTTTTCATTTTACTTCCTCATTCCGCCGCCAACGCGGCGGCACAAATACTGACATGGATAATAAGCAGGCAGATTGCAGTTTTAATGGAAAACGGCGTTTTTGTATACTCCGAGTTTTGAAAAACTGCCAAATGCGAAGCTTATTTTTACCTTATTCTTTTTGCTTCCAGATAAAATCTCTTGTCCCTTGCTTCCCCCATTGAAAAAGTTTTTCTCGGAAGAGCACCGTCGGTAATTACAGTTTTAAAAAGTTCATTTTTCCCCATGGGCGGAAGGATAAATCCCATATTGTTTTTTTGTGTCCCCAATTTCAAAACAACATCGTCACCGTGAATATAATCCACTTCTCCTCCGTGCTTTTTTATGTAGTCGTCGAGGAAATTCTGAAGCGTTCCCACTGCAAGACCGCTTGAGGGATTTTGTATGTACAAATCTCCCTGTTTATTCTCTGTGACAAATTTTATATGCTGGCCTTGTGTTTTCTTGTCCGATATATTGTAATACCCATGCATTTCCTTTAACAAATTATCACAATCCACATTGAATACTACCCTGTGAATAGGTTCAAATTCCAAAGATTCATCATGAAGGTTTACGATTTCGCAAAGAGCAAATCTTGCAGGATGATTGCCCCATTGGGATACAGGTAAATTTTTCTTAATATTTTCCCAGCAGGTTTTCGCCGTTGCCAGAGAATGATTTCCGTCACCCACCGCAAAAATCAGTTTTGCCGCATTTTTTATATTGTATTTTGAATCAAATTCATCCGAAAGCATATCCAAGCCTGCAAATATCTTTTCACAGTCTTCTTTTCCAGCAAGATAACCTGTCAGGTGCCCGCTGTCTGCCATCAGTTCAAAATCATACAATTTTTTTAAGTTCTGTTTTTTATCCGCCAGGGGTTCTATTATTTTTTTATCTTCATCATCAATCAGAATCATAATATGCGGAAGTTCCAAAGGTGCATTTTCTCTTATTTTGACTCTCGGTGGGATACGTTCCAAAACAGTACCCTCTGTTGCACGAACCATTGACTCCGACCCCTTGTTAAAATCATATTCTTCAAGGTCTATACAGCCTACAATACCTTTTCTTACCTTTCCGTCTGCAATTTTTCTTTCAACATAAATCAATGAATCACAGTATTCCTCAAATACTCCGTCATCCAGATATTTTTTCATTGTTTCATTGATTTTTTCAATTCTTCCGTCGCCTTCACCGAGAAATGCCTCGGGAAAAATAAGATTAAGGGTTGACGGTTCACTTCCCACATACCGTTCTGCCTTTTTCCAGTATTCAGGCTCTGATGTGTATTGGTCGCAGGCTACCACGCTCCATTTTGTAAAGTCGACATTTTGCGGAATCAATATATTTCCGGTTGTAAATGCTTTCATTGCAATACCTTCTTTCAGTTATTTTTATCTTTTACAATATCCGCCGTTACAGCGTCACATATTTTTATAACATCCTGCGGCTTAATCAGCAATGTTACTCCGCATATTCCGCCGCTTACAGCCATTTTATCAAAATTAAGACAGGTTTCATCAATATATGTTGGATACTTCTTTTTCATTCCTATAGGCGATACTCCCCCTCTTATATACCCCGTCAATCCCTGCAATTCCTTTACATGAATCATTTCCACTTTTTTATCCTTGCAGCAGGATGCGAACTTTTTCAAATCAACCTCATGATTTACCGGAATACAAGCAACCATTATTCCGTTTTTTTCACCCCGTACAACAAGGGTTTTAAAGGACTGTTCCGGAGGTATTCCTGTTTTTTCGGCTATTTTTTCTCCGAAATTATCCCCTATTTCCCCATCACATTCATATTCAATTGCATCAAACTCTATTTTTGCTCCCTGAAGCAATCTCATTGCATTTGTTACAACAGCCTTTTTCTTTGCCATTTGAATTTTCCCTTTCTTTATTTTAATTCTACTATTGTTACACCGTTTTCGCCCTCGCCGAATGTTCCGAGACGATACGATTTTACATACTTCTGTTTTCTGAGCATTTCATGAATACCCTTCTTTAAAATACCTGTCCCTTTTCCATGTATTATTGTGACGGGAGAAATTGCTGCAAGATAACAGTCATCAAGAAATTTTTCAACCTCCATTAACGCTTCTTCCAAATTTCTGCCTCTTACATCACATGTGGTTGTTGCCTCCATTGATTTTGCCGTAAAGTTTTGGGAAGGTTTAACATATTTTTCCGTCAGCTGTTTTGCGGTTTTATCTTCAATCTTTTTAAGGTTTGATATATGCACTTCCATTTTTATTATTCCTGCCTGAACCAAAACATTTCCGTTTTTATCGGGAATTTTTAAAACGCTTGCTTCCTGGTCACTCATTGTAACAATTTTAACAGCATCACCCGGTCTTAAATTTTTCGGTGCTTCGTAATAAATCTTTCTCGGCTTTGAGGATTTTTCCATTGCCTTATCAATGCTGTCCTCTTTGTTTTTAAGTTTTTCCCTGCTTTTTTCTATTTTCTCGGCTGCATTTTTAACATAACCCTTTTCCTGCATTTTCTGCAGGTCTTTAATAATAGAATTTGCTTCTTCACGGGCGTCCATAATTATTATTTTTGCCTCATGCCTTGCTTCATCAAGAATACGTGCTTTATTGTCTTTGAAATTCTTTCTTTCGTTTTCAAGCTGATTTCTCAAATCCTTTATCTCACGTTTCATTCTCTGTGCATATTCCATTTCACTTCTTGCCTTTGCACGGCTTTCTTCAAGGTCGGTTATAACATCTTCAAATTTAACATTTTCATCAGATAATAACTCGTTTGCCCTGTCTATTATTATTTCATCAAGCCCCAGACGTCTTGAAATTGCAAATGCATTTGACTTTCCCGGCACTCCTATCATAAGCCTGTAAGTGGGATTTAATGTTTCCACATTAAATTCACAGGATGCATTTTCAACGCCTTCTGTTGAAAGGGCATACAATTTCAACTCACTGTAATGAGTGGTTGCTGCGGTTTTTGTTTTAAAGGAACGTAAATATTCCAGAATGGATATTGCAAGAGCCGCTCCCTCCGTAGGGTCTGTTCCCGCGCCCAATTCATCAAAAAGTGCAAGAGAATTATCGTCTACCTGTTTTACAATATCAACAATATTTACCATATGCGAAGAAAATGTTGACAGACTTTGTTCAATGCTTTGTTCGTCACCTATATCTGCAAATATGTGAGAAAATACTGCCGCCTTGCTTGAATCAGCGACCGGAATATGCAAACCTGCTGATGCCATAACCGAAAACAGTCCTATGGTTTTTAGTGTAACGGTTTTTCCGCCGGTATTGGGACCGGTTATAACAAGTGTGTCAAATTTATCTCCCAAATATATATCATTTGCAACAACTTTATTTTTATCAATAAGCGGATGTCTTGCTTTTATAAATTCAATAATTCCTTTGTCGTTAAGTTCCGGTTCGTTTCCGTTATAATCAAGAGACAGCTTACCTTTGCAAAAAATGAAATCAAGCTCTGTTATTATCTTATAATTGCTGTCAATCTCTGTTTCATATTCACCAACCTGTGCCGTAAGTTCTGCAAGGATTTTCTGAATTTCCTGTTCCTCCTGATTTTGCAGTGCCCTTATTTCGTTATTTGCGGAAACAACACTCATAGGTTCTATAAAAAGCGTGGACCCGCTTGATGATGTATCGTGAACAATACCGTTTATCTCCTGTTTGTATTCCGCCTTTACCGGAATTACATATCTGTCCTGGCGCATTGTAACAATTGGGTCTTGCAAATATTTTTTATAATGTTCCGAATGTATCATTGAATTAAGTGTTTCTTTTATCTTTGCATTCAGATTTTTCTGCTTTCTTCTTAATGCTGACAATGCAGCCGATGCGTCGTCCGCAATTTCCGTTTCAGATAAAATCGTACCGCCTATTTTATCTTCCAGTGCCTTATTTGCGGATAAACTGTTTGCCAACGCAAAAATAACATCCAAATCCTCTCCGGCATCGTTTAAATACGTTTTCATTCTCCTTGCAACATACAAAACCCTTGCAATTGACAGAAGCTCTTTATTATTTAAAATTGCCCCTATTTGTACTCTTTTTAATGCAGGCGTAATGTTGTCAACCGATAAATTCACCGGAGGATTGCCTCTTCTCAGCATTGCCGAAACAGCCTGTGTGGTTTCTTTCTGGGCATTTTTTGCTTCTTCTATGGTAAGCATATCCATATCTTTAATTCTTTTTATTACCTCTTCCGATTCTGTATATCTGCACATCATCGAAAGTATTTTATCAAATTCCAGTACCTTAAATACTTTTTTCATAACAACACCTCATTCCGCCGCCCCATTGCGGCACAAACCCGTAACATAAAAAACAACAAAAGGGACTTATGCACATTCTCAGTCCCGATAAAATAACATATACGGATTATTTTTACGTTCAACTCAGTTTTACCGCCCGGAGCATACAGACGGATTATAAATATTTATAAAAACAATTTACTTTTAATATAATAATCATTTTAAACATATATATTATAACAAAAAAATATCAAAAAAACAATATTCAATTATAACATTTTATATTTTTGTCCTTAGTGCAGCGTTTTTTTTCAAAATTACTTGAAAAAAATATAAAATTCATATATAATAAATACGTTATATTCAATATGACTATCCCTAAATTTCAAAACGGAGGTAAAATTATATGTGTGGAATAGTAGGATATATAGGTCCGAAACAGGCTGCACCAATCTTATTGGACGGTCTTGAAAAGCTCGAATACAGAGGTTATGACTCGGCAGGTATAGCCGTATGTGACGGTACTGATGTCACCATAAGCAAAGCTGTGGGAAAACTTGCAAATCTTAAAGCAAAAACAGATAACGGCAACAATGTATCAGGTACAAAAGGCATAGGTCATACACGCTGGGCAACTCACGGAAAACCCACAGAAAACAACGCACATCCTCATTTCAGTGACAGATTTATACTTGTTCATAACGGTATTATCGAAAATGAGGAATCACTCCGGAGAAAATATTTGAAA
>CASFSH010000219.1 GCA_949297205.1 uncultured Bacillota bacterium
GGTCTATAACTCTTTTTACAGTAAGATATTGATTATTCGGCTGATTTGACAGTTGAAAATTATACTTTGTGCTGTCTGTACCCATTGCATAAAGCCATAATGAGTGCGTAAACAGTTTCATTACGTCTTTTCCTTCTGCACTTTGAACACTTCCCATATCTCTGAAGCCTGCCCTGTAATTTTCAAGCATTATATCATAAATTACGGTTATTTTTCCTTGCGTCTTCGGTGTAAAATTAATCTTTGCGTAGGTTTCGCTTCCTGACCACAAATTCGCTTCATTTCTCACCATTTCAAGATAACTGTTTCCATTTTCGTCTTCCTTTACCGATATGCTGTCGCCATCTGCAATTTTAAAGCTCCACCCGAAATCATTTTTCAGTACTTGTAAATCTGTATCTTCAAAATCCGTTCCGCCAAAATAGTTTTCGGATATTTCTGTATCTTTTAACACTTCAAAAGAACCGCTTAATGATTTTTGTTCCTGCTTGCTGTAAGCGGTAACTTTCCAGTTATACACACCCTTTTTGTCAATCGAAACATTATATCCGTTTTTCAATGTGCTGTCTTTTAAAATTTCATTTTCGTCAGAATCGGTTATAATAATCTCATATTTGTCGGCACCACCGTTTCTGCTCCATACAAATTCAATATCGCCGTTATTATAAACACTGTCACTTTCGGGAGAAAAAACAGCCCATTCACTGTTCCAGAGAGTCTTGTCGGCACCGTTTTTTGGAATATCGTTTTGGGAATATTCTATAGAATATGTATTTGACTCTACCGTACCGTAATCATATACATAAGGCGAGATATAGTCATAGTTACTGTTTTGTGTATTTTCTCCGTAATTCTTGTTTCCGGTTATTTTTACATTTTTAGGATATCCGGTTTCATATGACGAATCTGCCTGATATGCATAAATATCTGCAATCATCTCTGAAAAACCCGGATATTTTGACTTCCACAATTCAATATCCACATTCGGATCTGATAATAAATTCTTTACGCCCTCATATACCGAGCCGCCTGATACAACATAAAAATGTGCCCAGTTTCCGGTAACCGCTCTGTCATCATAGTCTATGCCGTTTTGACAGTCTACCAGTACATTATCGGAAAAAACATTGCCTTTGCCTCCGCCGAAAAGCGCCGCCTGTGTACAGTTTTCAAAATAATTGTTTTTTACCGTTGTTCCGCAGAACATATCATCAATGTAAACAGCTGAAACGGTAAAGCTTGTTAATTCTTCATCTTTTTTTATGTCATGCATATAGTTATATGATATTTCATTACCCCAGCTTGTCCAGTTTCTGCCCGTATAAATTGCGCCGCTGTCCGAACACTCAATAACTACATTGTATATTTCATTGTGTGATATAACATTATCATTTCCGCCGAATCTTATACCGCTGTGAGGGGCATCATGTATTGTATTATATGATGCGGTGTTACCCACACCCGATATATTTATAGCCGACTGATAGGTACGGAAAATTCTTCCGAAATTATAAATGTTATTGTTAATTATTTTACCGTTTCCCGGCGTAAGGGTACTTTGAGTTCCCGATGTCATATATATACCTGCTCCCCCAACATTATATATCTCACAATTTTTTACAGTGCTGTTAGAGGTATTTACGCTTATTGCCTGATTTCCTATATTTCTTATAACACATGAATCAATAACAATGTTGTCACCGTTATCGCATGATATTGCATTTCCTCTTGTATATTCAAAGGTAAGTCCGGAAATTGTAACATTATCCGCACCGTTTGTCACAAACATTGTTGAAGTAAGAACGCTAAGTTCGGGATCATTTTCCAAAAAGCTCTCAGCAGGATAGTAATAGAGTTTTTTTGCATCGCTGTCTATATAATATTCGCCCGATATGTCCATTTCCTCCGGCATATTCATGGCATAGTATCTTTGTGATTTTACTATTGCCGTGCTGTACTCAAGTCCCTTTGAAAGGGTAACCGTAGAATTATTAAAATCAATGTCACCTATATAAATATGTTCAAATGCCCAGTTATGCGTCCAGTAACCTGCAACCATTGCGTCTTTTGAATTTTTCCATTTTTCAAGCCTTTTTGAATCAGACTCAAAGGTCAGTCCGCCGCCCGAAACATTTCCGGTCAGCGCAAAATCATAATTTGGCCATCTTGCAATTGTCTGTGCCGTACCGCCCACAAATAATTCATAATATGCAACGCCGCCGTTTAATGGTTTATATTCGGGGTGTCTTGAAACAGAATCCATAAATCCGGACAGATCAATTTCATATATTTTACCAACAGAAGTATTCGGAAGCTTCTGTGTGAATTCTGTATCGGTCACTTTTTTAAAAGAAGCCCTGGGAAGTTTAACAGATCCCCTTATTAAAACCTCTCCGTCACCGTATGCTTCAATTGTCATTCCCGAATCAGCCGAATTCAAGGTGAAACTTTTGTCACGTCTGTAAATTCCGGCATGAATAAATATTTTTGAATTATATCCACCGTTTGCTTCTTTATATTCTCTGTATAAATCTCTTGCACGTTCAAAAGTTTTTACAGGAGATAACGGGTATCCGTTATTTGAATCGTCCCCATCATCTGAAACATATATACCAAACTGTTTTATAATATTTTCACTGTTCATTTGAGAAATGTTTCCAACAGCCAAAAAACCGTATTGCACGGACTCATAAACTTCAAATCCCATATTTCTTAAATCATCTGCATTAACGTCATTTTCGTTTGGTTGTATAAATTCCGAAACAAGTTCTGCCGGAAGATATACGCCGTTATTAAAATACGGTTCATATTCCGTCTGTAATTTTTCACCGTCTTTTAAAACAATGCGGCTTTGGGCTGCAAAAACAAGTATATCAAATACGTTATTTTCAGCATAGATAACCGGCATAAAACCTGCAAGAACAGAAAAAATCAAAATCAAACATATCAACCTTAAAATTTTTTTCATTACAGTTTTCCTTTCTTTTATTAGAATTTTTGCATCTCTAAAGGTGCGCAAAAATTTTGTATACCTTTACAAATGCAAAATTTAAGGGGCAGGCAAGTTTCCCGCCCCTTATTTTTTTAATTAATCTACCATGAAATATCCGAATTTAAAATCAAGATTATCTGCATTATTAACTGTAATTGTTATTGTGTGTTCACCATCAGCAAGGTCAGATTTAATCATTGATGCCATCGGCATTTCCGTTGTAACACCTGATGTTCCGCTTACATTTCC
>CASFSH010000220.1 GCA_949297205.1 uncultured Bacillota bacterium
ACAATGTTTATTGAAAAAAAATCAAAATTTATAGCAAATGTAAGTCCGTGTAAAACAGAGGAAGAAGCGCTTGATTTTTTAAAGCAGATAAGAACTCAATATCCCGATGCCACACATAATGTATATGCCTATGTCATAGATGAAAACAATATATTCAGATATTCTGATGACGGAGAGCCGGGAGGAACTGCGGGTATGCCTGTTTTGGACACAATACGCAAGGAAGAAATTGTAGACGTGTGCGTTGTGGTTACAAGATATTTCGGAGGTACTTTGCTTGGTACCGGAGGATTGGTACATGCATACGGAGCAAGTGCAAGGCAGGGACTTTTGGAGGCGGAAATAATCACAAGATGTCTGTGTAATGTGATTTGTATAAAGGTTGATTATCATTTATCAGGCAAAATTCAGTATAAAATTGCTTCCGAAAAACTAATACTTGAAAATACCGATTACGGTAATGATGTATGTTTTTATGTATGCTGTCTTATAGAAGAAACGGAAAAATTTTTAAAAGAGATAACCGAGCTGACAAACGGAAAAGCAATTTGTACTGTTGCGGAACAAAAATATGTGGATTTGAATGTGTAAACAATTATATAAATTTTTTTAAAATCACTTTACATATCAACAGACAAGTGATAAAATTTAAAATATTGATAGAATTAACGGAAAGGTCGGAGATTGCAATGAAAAAAAGATTATTTATATTGACACTTATATTGAGTTTGTTTTTGGTAAACGGATGCAGTTTTTTTGAACAAGAAGAGCCTAATGTAGAAAATGAACCTCAAAGCAGCATGCCGGCGGATACACAGGTAACCGGAGAACCTGAAGATGAAAGAAAAACAGAAATTGACATAACGTCAAGCCCTGTAAATGTAGAAGGGTATGAAGCATTGAGTAAATGTATGTATGATGTTATAAATAACGGAAATGAGGACACAATAACTTTATATACGTCAGCACAAAGAGATATGACCGGAGAAATGCTGTGGGATGATACTCAGGAATGGGTTTTGCAGGTTGAAACCGATAACGGAGTTTATGATTTATATGATGAACGTATACATGGCAGGGCATATCTGAATGTTTCGGATTATTATAATGACGGAACGGAACAGAAAGTTATTTCTTTATATATTGCCGGAAAATCATTTAACGAAATAAGAGAGTATTATTTTGAAGAAGGAAAATTTATAGAAGAAATAGCATATACTACTGATGATAATGCAAAAGAAGGAATAGGAACATTGTATAGTTCCATACCTGATTATGAATAAGAAATATAAGGAGTAATGAATATGATAACATTAACAAAGGAAAATTTTGAAGCAGAAGTTATAAAATCGGATGTGCCTGTTGTGGTTGATTTTTGGGCAAGCTGGTGCGGACCGTGCAGAATGGTTGCGCCTATACTCGAAGAAATTGATAATGAGTATGACGGAAAAATAAAAATAGGAAAGATAAATGTAGACGAAGAGAGTACCCTTGCTTCCGAGTATGCAATCGTTTCCATTCCTACAATTTTTATTATAAAAAACGGTAAAATTGTTGAAAAACTTGTAGGAGTACGTTCAAAAGATGAATTCTGCGACGTTATTGACGGAGTATTATAAAAATATATTTTTGTGATAAAGTAACCCGAAAATAATTATCCTGTATCTACAGACAGAATATATTATGCCGGTTACTTTGTCTGTGGTTAAACGATATGATTCGGAAAGACAAAATTAAAGAAGAATTTAAAGAACTTGCGTCCAATATCGGTATTGATGCCATAGGGGTTGTAAAGGCAAGAATATTTGATGATTACGGAAAAATATTAAAGAAAAGAGGCCATGTCAGCTTAGCTGAGCCTGATGGGGAAAAAAGAATAAATCCTTTTAAAATTATGCCTCAGGCAAAGAGTATAATAGTCTGCCTCTTTTCTTATAATGTGAAAATAAATGAAAAAAGCAATATTTCATCCTATGCCTATGGGACAGATTATCATATTGTTGTTAAAAAAAAGTTGGAAAGATTGTCCGAAATACTTACAGACAATGGTTTTTCGGCGCAGTGCTATACGGATACCGGCGCATTGTCAGACCGTTATCTTGCTTTTAATGCAGGTTTGGGATTTTACGGCAAAAACGGTATGCTTATAAATCATAAATTGGGCAGCCGTTTTTTTATAGGTCATATAATCACCGACTGTATGCTTGATGCAGACAAGCCTGTTGATAATTATATGTGTATGGGCTGCGGAAAATGTATTGATGCGTGTCCTTCGGAGGCTATAAAGGATGGATTTTTGTTTGATGAAAAATTATGTGCCTCATATATTACTCAAAAAAAAGGAGAGTTATCGGATAGAGAACAGGATATTATAAAAAAGAGCGGATACATATGGGGTTGTGACATATGTCAGAATGTCTGTCCGTATAATAGTAATCCTTTAAAAACTTCTATCGAAGAATTTAAAGAAAATTTGATTTATAACCTTGACATTGATGAAAATATGTCTAACAGAGAATTTAAACGATTATACGGTGACCGCGCATTTTCATGGCGGGGAAAGAATATTCTTGTCCGGAATGCTGATTTGTTAAAGTGAATTTTTATGCAAAATGTTAATAAAACAAATATGTATTTTTATCTTTTTGATATTATAAACAAATATATATAAATGAGAAAAATAATTGTTGCATTTTTATGCATTGAGTTGTATAATTATAAAATATATTAATGTATTACCCTATCAGAGGGTAATTATTTTATTTATTGTGGCTTTATGGAATTAATTTGATTACATTAACGGTAAACAGAAAAATTTTATTATCCGCGAGATATTTTATATAAATTATGTAAAGGGAAAGGATAAGGGAGAAAATGAAAATGACTCTTGATGAAATAATTGCATTGGATAAAAAGTATTATATGAATACTTTTGGCAACAGATTACCTGTGGCATTTGATTCGGGAAAAGGAGTAAAACTTATCTCAACAGAAGGAAAAGAATATTATGATTTTCTTGGTGGTATTGCGGTAAATGCTTTGGGGCACAATCATCCGAAACATATTGCAAATTTAAAGAAACAGCTTGAAAAGGTACTTCATACATCAAATCTTTATTACATAGAAAACCAGGCAAGACTGGCTGAACAGTTATGCAAACATTCATGTGCGGATAAAGCATTTTTTGCATCAACCGGCGCTGAAGCAAATGAGGGAGCGATAAAGCTTGCAAAGATTTATTTTTACAAGCAGGGAAAAGATAAATATGAAGTAATATCCTTAAGTAAATCTTTTCATGGCCGTACCCTTGCAACAGTTGCCGCAACCGGTCAGGAAAAATATCAAAAACCCTACAGACCTTTAATTCCGGGTTTTATTCAGGTGGAGCCTAACAATATTGATGCAATGAAAGCGGCAATTACTGATAAAACCGCTGCAATAATGATTGAACCTATCCAGGGTGAGAGCGGCGTCTATCCTATGGATAAAGAATATATTGCAGAACTTCGGAAAATATGTGATGAAAAAGAAATAATATTGATTTTTGACGAGGTACAGACAGGTATGGGCAGAACGGGAGAATATTTTGCCCATCAGTATTACGGTATAGAACCCGATATATTTACCTGTGCAAAAGCTTTGGGCGGAGGTATACCAATCGGGGGAATAGGTGCAAAGGATTTTGTTGCAAAAGCATTTGAGCCGGGTGACCACGGAACAACCTTCGGAGGAAATCCCTTTGCAACAGCAGCCGGATTAAGCGTCTTTGAAATCTATGAAGAAGAAAAAATACTTGATAATGTAAAAAATATAAGCAAGTATTTTATGGATAAATTAAGGGAAGTTAAGGATAAGCATAACGACACCGTTATAGATTTGCGAAATGCTGGATTGCTTATAGGAATAGAGTTAAAAGAAGAGATTGCAAAAGATGTATTTATGAAATTGTTTAATGAGGGATTTTTGACAAGTCTTTGTAAAAATACCATAAGAATTGCACCTCCTTTGATAATTACAAAGGACGATGCGGATGAATTTATAAAAGCACTTTCAAAGGTATTGTAATATAATAAAAGGTGGATGGAAATATGAAAGATTTTATCAGTTTACATGATTTGACTAAAGAAGAAATAGAAAATTTATTAAAACTTGCATTAAAACTTAAAAAAGAAAACAAAGAAGGTATCACTCATCACATATTAAAGGGTAAAACTCTCGGAATGATTTTTTCAAAATCTTCCACAAGAACAAGAGTTTCCTTTGAAGTTGGAATGACTCAACTTGGCGGTTATCCTCTGTTTTTGTCATCAAATGACATACAGCTCGGAAGAGGGGAAACAATTTATGATACCGCAAAGGTTTTGGAAAGATTTTTGGACGGTATAATGATAAGGACTTTTGCGCATAGTGATGTTTTGGAACTGGCAGAGTATGCGGATATTCCGGTAATTAATGCCCTGACTGATTTACTGCACCCCTGTCAGGTGCTTGCGGATTTACAGACTGCATATGAATATAAAGGAAAGCTTGAAGGTCTTAAATTTACATATATAGGCGACGGAAACAATATGGCACATTCAATAATGTACGGATGCGGAAAAATGGGTATAAACTGTGCTATTGCAACACCTGAAGCTTACAGGCCGGACGCGCAGGTTGTAGAAAATGCAAAGGAAGATTTTAAAAAGAGCGGTGCCTCGCTGTTGCTTACCCAAGATGTTCATGAAGCAATGAAGGATGCAGATATTGTGTATACCGATACCTGGGTAAGTATGGGACAGGAAGCAGAAAAAGCAGAAAGATTAAAGATATTTATGCCTTATCAGATAGATGAAAAGCTTTTTGCAGAAGCAAAGGATGATGCAATATTCATGCATTGTCTGCCGGCATACAGAGGTTTTGAAGTGACTCCCGGTGTAATTGACGGTAAAAACAGTGTTATTTTTGATGAGGCAGAAAACAGGCTTCATGCTCAAAAAGCAGTTATGGCAACATTAATGGCAGACTAAGTATTTATTTATGAGGAGATGGTCCGGTTGACGGAATACAAATCATTATTTGAGGTAAGAGAGGCAAATTATGATGATATCCCGGATATTTTAAGCATTACAAAAGAAGCATTTTTGAAATATACGGAACTTGCCGGAATTGAGAATACACCGGCACTTTATGAAACATATGAAGATGTAAAACATGATATTGACAACAAAATTGTTCTGATTGCTTTTTCAGACGGGATTCCCGTGGGCAGCGTCAGGGTTGAGATTTTTGATGATAATACCGCATATCTGAGCCGTTTCGGCGTAAAAGTTACATCACAGAACAACGGTATCGGAAAATCCATAATGAATCTTGTTGACAGGATTATGAGAAAAAAAGGCGTCACAAAAATTTCTCTGCATACCGGTTCAAAAGTAACATCGCTGATAAGATTTTATTACGGCAGAGGGTTTTACATAGATTCAACGGATAAATCAAAAGGTTATATCAGAGCATTATTAATTAAAGATTACAATTAAAATACAGAAGGGATATGAAAAAAATGATTAAAGTTGCGGTTTTGGGTGCGACAGGATATGCAGGCATTGAGCTTGTAAGAATTTTATCATCACACCCGGATGTAAGTATTGAATTTTTAGGTTCTCAGTCTTTTAGCGGTCAGAAAATAAGTCAGGTTTATCAGAATTTTGAACATATTCTTGACAAAGAATGTAAAGAGATAGACCTTGATGAGATAGCAAAATGTGATTTGGCATTTACTGCATTACCGCACGGTGCATCAAAAACCGTTATTCCGGATTTGATAAACCGCGGATTAAAAGTTATAGATTTAAGCGGAGATTTCCGCTATGATGATATAAAGGTTTATGAACAGTGGTATAAGCAGGAACATTCATCTCCCGAACTTTTAAAAGAATCGGTTTACGGATTGTGTGAATTACACAGAGATAAAATCAAAAATGCAAGACTGACAGGAAACCCCGGTTGTTATACAACCTGTTCTATTTTGGGAGCGGCTCCCCTTTTGGCAAAAGGGTATGCAAAAACTGACAATATTATAGTTGACGCAAAATCTGGTGTTACAGGAGCCGGAAGAGGACTTGCTTTAGCATATCATTTTTGTGAATGTACCGAGAATACAAAGGCATATAAAATTGCAACACATAGGCATACATCTGAAATTGAACAGGAGTTGTCAAAACTTGCCGGTGAGAATATCATGATTTCTTTTACACCGCATCTTATTCCGCAAAAAAGAGGAATCTTTTCCACAATATACATAAATCTTAAAGAAAAGCATACCACCGAAGAAATAGTTGAATTATACAAACAGTATTATAAAGATGAATATTTTGTAAGAGTTAAAGATGCAGGGCAACTTCCCGAAACAAAACACGTTGCAGGAAGTAATTTTGTGGATATTGGTGTTGTGGTTGACGAAAGATTAAACAGAGCCGTTGTGGTAAGTACAATTGACAATATATATAAGGGTGCTGCGGGACAAGCAGTGCAGAACATGAATATAATGTTTGGATTGAATGAAAAAACAGGAATCGACAATGCAGGATTTTATCTGTAAAATTTAAAACAGCAGTTATTATAAAGTATATGTCAAAAAATATAAACGGCAAAACAGGGGGGTTAACATGGAGGAATTAATTAAAAAGGCAGGGGTGCTTATAGAAGCGCTTCCATATATACAAAAATTCGCAGGTTCAACCGTTGTGGTTAAATACGGCGGAAATGCAATGATAAATGATGAACTTAAAAATTCTGTAATTGAAGATATAATACTTTTAAAATATATAGGATTAAATCCTATTGTTGTTCATGGCGGCGGACCGGATATTTCAAAAGCTCTTCATGAAAACAATATAAAAAGTGAATTTATAAACGGTCTTAGAGTTACCGACGCGGATACAATGAGAATTGCACAAATGGTGCTTGTGGGAAAAACAAATAAAGAAATCGTATCCTTATTGAATTTAAAAGGCGGTAAAGCCGTAGGTTTCTGCGGAATTGACGGAAGTTTTATAAAATGTGAAAAACAGACAACAATGGTTGACGGAGTTGAAACAGACATTGGATATGTAGGTCATATTATAGATGTTGATAAGCATATTGTTGAATATATCTGTAAAGATGCTTATATTCCCGTTATTGCACCTATCGGTGTAGATGATGAGGGACAGAGCTACAATATAAATGCAGACAGTGTTGCAGCTGCCGTTGCTGCAGCGGTAGAGGCAGAAAAACTGATTTTATTGACCGATGTTGAAGGCGTATGCGATGCTGACGGAAACATCATTTATGAAACCGAAAAGAAAGAAATAAATGATATGATAGAAAGCGGAGTAATCAGCGGCGGCATGATTCCAAAGGTTTTAGGATGTATTGATGCCATTGATTCGGGAGTTAAAGGCGTTCATATAATAGACGGTCGTGTACCTCACTGTCTGTTGCTTGAAATATTTACAAAATCGGGAATAGGAACACTTATTAAAGGTTCAAACTATTAACAACAAATCCCTTTTGCAGGACATGGTATTCTGCAAGAGGGATTTTTGCATTTAATTTTCGGTATTTTTTAAGTATTCATTTAACTGCTCATAATCAAAAAGACGGTTTATAAGTGCCAAAAGCATATTTGCGGAAATTTTTGAAGGTATACCGAGTTCACTGCATAACTGCATACGTTTTTTAGAACTTTCTTCTTTACCAGATAAACCGAGTAAATATAAATCCGATTTAGTAATTTCTTTTGTTTTTTTCTTTTCGTGTTTTATTCCGTCTACTTCACAGCCGGCATCCTTTAAGGCTTTTATTATAATTTCTTCATTTATTCCTTCAACTCCCAAAAGCCCCTCTTTTGAAGCAGTTGTTTTTCTTTTTTCTTTTCCTCTTATGTCCGGGACGTAAGCGTGTTTTACCATGTTTTCGGGAATGTTTTGCTTAATATAGTTTCTGATTTTAAATCCTGCCGAATCGGAATCGGTTAATATAACAATTCCGGTTTTTTGGGCAAGAGTTTTTATTGTTTCAATCTTTTTTTTATCATTAAAAACGGAAAATCCGTTTGTTTTTATTATAATCCCGTCAATAAAACCGGATAATTTTATCTGGTCATAAGTGCCTTCAACAATTATTGCTTCTTTAATTCTGTACATGACATCCTCCGTTTTGTCCGTTTTATAATATTGTATCACAACCGTAATAAACAGTCAAATAAAATAAATTATAAAAAATTATATAAAAAACGGACGAATTTCATATGGACATTTATAATTTTGAGTGATATAATCTGAATTAATAATTTATAAAGGGAGGAAGAAAGATGGGAGTATTAAAACCATGGGAAAATATAACGGTAAATAAAAGTGAGAGCAAATACAGCGTTAACGTATGGGGAAGAACATATACATTTGAAAACAGTATTTTACCTACTTCAATTATAAGCAAAGGCGAAGAATTGTTATATAGTCCAATTTGTCTTGATATGGAGTTTAAAGGGGAGAAAAGTGAAATATATAACTGCAGATATGATATTCTTGAAAAAAACGAAGAAAAAGTGGTTGTGTGCAGTTCGGGATTGTGCGGAAACATTGCAGTTAATGCCGCAATAACAATTGAATATGACGGTTATATTGACATTGGTATAAAACTTATTCCATGCGGAGTTTTTGATAAAATAGATGAACACAGTAAAAACAGGGATTTAACCCCTCAGCTTAACAAAGCGATTTTATCAATAAAATTAAATAAAGAAGCATCAGAACTTTTTCATTTCTGGCCGAATACCGACAGCAGTGTTCTTGTAAGGGATGTTATTAACAGCGGTGCGTTTTTTGAGGGTAACCTGCCATTTAAGCCTTGTCTTTGGGTGGGCAGCGAAGAATATGGCATGAACATATGCATGGAAAGTGATGAAAATATACAGATTCATGATAAAGAAAAATGTATAACAACAAAAATTAATGATGAATACAATGAAATAAATATTTCACTGCTTGATGATATTCCGTATCAGTGGAAGGGTAAAGAGGAAGCATGGCTTGCACCTCTTGTACCTGTTTGTTATAATGTTATTTTTGAAGCAACACCTGTAAAAAAACCTTTATGTAATGTGGAAAAAGAATGGCGGGCATATCATACTTATGATTGTGAAGCAGATATTGAAAAGCTGTACAAAAGCGGTGTAAAATGGGTTATATTCCACGAAAAATGGAGTTTAATACAGAATTATTGTTTTCCCGAAAATGAGAAAAAGCTTGCTGATTATATAGACAGGTGCCATAAGCTGGGTATGAAGTTTATGGTGTATTTCGGTTATGAATATTCATCTGCCATGATTGACTGGGAGAAAAATAAAGACAGTTATCTTAACAAAGATGCAAAGGGAAATTTCACCGGCGGCTGGACAAGACAGGGAACATATCAAAAGGCATTTGTTGTATGCTATAACGGCGGATACAGCAGTGAAATGATTGACAGTGCAGTAAGGGCAATGGAAAAATACGGTGTTGACGGTATATATACCGATGGAACGTATGTACCGTGGGAATGTGCAAATGAGGCTCACGGCTGCGGTTATCGTGACAAAGACGGGGTTCTTCATGTTAAATATCCGATAAAAGCGGTTAGAAATCATGTAAAAAAACTTTATGAAGAAGTACATAAAAGAAATGGAATAATAGATACACACCAAAGTTCCTGCTGTATGATGCCTACTATGGCATTTTGCGATACTTATTTTGACGGAGAGAATATTCAGGGAGTATTCAGCAAGAATCTTGACAAGTTTTTGAATATGGAAGCATTCAGATGCGAATATATGGGCAGAAATTTCGGAATTGTTGCAAACTTTATTGCATATCTGAATCCTCCGCAATATAATATCAGAAACGTACTTTCTATTTCTCTTATTCATGATGTAATGGTACGTCCGCTTACCGAAGAAACGTTGAAAGAAGTTTCAAAGGTATGGAAAGCATATGATTTTTTAGGCATGGAAGATGCGGAAAAGAAAATGTATTGGCAGAAAAATTCAAGCGTTTCAAGCAATAATGAACATCTGTATATTACAACATTTGAAAAAGAGGACAGGATACTTGCGGCAATATCAAAATTTTCCGATGCAGACAGAGAGGAAGAAATCATTCTTCCTGAAAAATTTAAAAAAGCACATGAAATTTTTGATGATACCGATTATGAAATTAAAAACGGAAAGATGATATGCAAAATTGAACCGACAAAATCTTATATGTTTGAAATCAGCAGGTAAAATTATTAAATTTCTTTAATTATTTATGATAAAACTGTATTTTGACAGGATATATTTATTAAATTTTATTATTGACTTCTTTATTTATGTTTAGTATAATACATATATAAAAATAAGCGTTGTATCTCTTATGAGAACAGCAGCAGGAGGTTTTTATTATGAATAATGTAAAAGAAGGAATATCAACAAGGAATATTGTATTCTGTGCCGTTTTAACAGCGATTGTAGTTATTTTGCAGTTTTTCGGCGCATCAATACATCTCGGACCGTTTTCGGTTTCGTTAGTGCTGATCCCGATTGTAATAGGTACGGCAACTTGCGGAACCTGGGCAGGAGCATGGCTTGGATTGATATTTGGTATTGTTGTACTTGCAAGCGGTGATGCGGGAGCTTTTTTGGCAGTAAATGTACCGGGAACGATTATTACTGTACTTTTAAAGGGTATTGCATGCGGTTTTTTGGCAGGGTTTGTTTATAATTTTGTGAAAAAATATAACCGTTATGCAGCGGTAGTTGCGGCTGCGGTTGTATGCCCTGTGGTGAACACCGGCATTTTCCTAATAGGATGCAGACTGTTTTTCTGGGAAACGGTTGTAGGCTGGGCAACGGAATTAGGTTTTGCAAATGCGGCACAGTATATGATTTTCGGACTTGCAGGTGGAAATTTCTTATTTGAATTTGCTCTGAACATTATATTAAGTCCTATTATAATAAGATTACTGTCAATAAGAAAAAAAGCTCAGTAATTTGCAACGTAGGGGGCATTGAAAATGATTCTTGCGCTTGATGTGGGAAATACCAATATTGTTGTTGGTTGTATGGAGGACGGAAATATTTTTCTTGAATGCCGTCTTTCAACAGATAAAAATAAAACCGAAGCCGAATATGCAGTTATATTGAAAAATCTTTTGGATGTTTATGATGTGGATATTTCAACAATTGACGGAGCAATTATTTCTTCCGTTGTACCGCAGGTAACAAATATTTTGAAAAATGCACTATTTATAATAACCGGCTATCAGCCTGTTGAAGTAAGCATAGGTATGAATCACGGACTTAAATTTAAAGTGAATAATTCTGAAGTTGGCAATGATCTTACGGTTGTTGCTGTAGCGGCTTTAAATCAGTTTAAACCGCCGCTGATTATATTTGATCTGGGAACGGCAACAACGATTTCAATAATAGATAAAGAAGGGTATTTCAGAGGAGTTTCCATTCTCCCCGGAGTAAGAACCGCAATGAATGCGTTGTTTGACAATGCGTCTTTGCTTACGGCAGTTAAGCTTGAAGCACCGAAAAGTGTGATAGGTGAAAATACTGTGGAAAGTCTTCAAAGCGGTGCGATTTTTGGAAATGCGGCAATGATTGACGGAATGATAGACAGGATAGAATCGGAATTAGGGTATAGTTGTACGGTTCTTGCAACCGGCGGTCTGGCAAGCTGCATTATTGAGCATTGTAGACATGATATAATTTATGATGACAGCATTCTTCTTAAAGGATTGTGGTTGCTTTATCATATGAATAAATAGAAATTATCACGGAACAATAAAAAAGTATTTTATTAACGTGATACGGTGCTAAATAATGCTCACTGAATAAATGCGATTTTCAATCGCATTTAAAAAAATTATGACTATTGTCAAAATTTTTCATGTAAAATCGAAGATTTTACATAGTTCGCATTGATAAAGTCTGCTGAATAAATATTTTGGGGGCAAAATATTTATTCACGGTGCAAGGTTTTTTGCAAAAATGCACAAAACCCTTGCACCTAAACAATTCTGAAACGCTTGTAAGCCGCCATGCGGCTGCGTTTCATAATTGTTCAGCAGTCATTAA